>DATIDZ010000161.1:0-7238 GCA_035456045.1 Caldimonas sp. | reverse complement strand
CCACCAGTCAGCCGATCCGGCGGCCATGACGAATGCGCGGGTTTGTCGACGTCCTAGGATGCTGCATTCGACTCTTGGGAGAGGGTCATGAAGAGACATCACCTTGCGATGAAGAGACATCACCTTGCGATGCTCCTCGTGGGCACGACGGCCGTGTCGGCCTGCGTTCGGGCCGCGGCCGCCGAGGCCGAGCCGCCGGCCGATCAAAGCAAGCCCGTCACGACCGCGCGCGTCGGGGGCAGCCCGGCGGACCGGGAGTTCCGCGCGGCCGTCCAGGAAAGCGGGGACCGCTATCGCGAGGCGCGTGCCGCGTGCCGCGCGAAGCCGAGCGCAGAGCGAAGCGCCTGCGTGAGCGCGGCGAAATCCGAGTTGAAGCGAGCGCGGCTCGAGGCCAAGGCGGCGCACGACGCCGCGCAGAAGCGGCCGCGCTGATTCGGCGGCGGCCGCCGGGCGCCCTACTTGCCGGGCAAGGTCGGGTAGAAGTCGCTCGGCGGCGGCGTGGGGGGCCGGGGACCCACCTTGCCGGCGGCGTTCAGGCGCGCCTCCATGATGAACATCATCTCCGCTTCGCGGCGCGCCGCCTGCGCCTCGCGCACTGCCGACCAGCGGCTGTGCAACCACCAGCCCGCGGTCACGAGCAGCAACAGGAAGAGAACGCCGAAGCCCATGGATGTCCTTGCTCGCCGACGACGCCGGAATTCTCGGCAAACGGCGACCGGGCCGGTGCGCCGGCTGTCGGCCGGAACTCACCCTTCGCGCACGTCGCGGACGGGACCCGGCGGCGCCGACGGTAAAGGCCTGCGGCCGCTGCTTGAAATCGCGTGCCGCGGCCGCCACGTGGCGGTTCGTCGCTGCGTTGGCGCCCCGTGCGGGGCGCACGAAGGGAGAGTCGAATGAAGAAGCTGATCGCCTGCGTCGCCCTGGCCGGCCTGTCGCTCCTCGCGTGGGCCTTGCCGACGCTTCAGCAGGTCGAAGCGCAGGTCGGTCAGGGCAACTACGCGCAGGCCGAATCGATGATGCGCGAGGTCGTCGCCGCCAAGCCGGGAAGCGCCCGCGCGCACTACGTGTACGCCGAGATCCTCGCGCACGAGCGGAAGTACGCGCAGGCCGTCGAGGAGGCGAGGGCGGCGCGCACGATCGATCCCGACGTCAAGTTCACCGACCCGGAGAAGTTCCGCACCTTCGAGGCGGCGCTGCTGCGCGCGCAGAACGCGGGGTCGCTGTCCTCGACGACGCCCTCTCGCGTCCAGGCGCCTGCGCCGGTGCAACCGACGCCTGCGCGCGTCGCGCCGGCTCCGGCGTCCGCGGGCGTGCCCGGGTGGGTCTGGCTCGCCGGACTCGGCGCGATCGGCTTCGTCCTCTGGCGGATGCTGTCGCGCAGCCGCGCGGCGAGCCTGGCCGGTGGCGGCGTCGCCGTGCCGCGCCCGGGTGACGCGATGCCGATGCAGGCGGGCACGACCGCGCCGCCCTACGGCGGCGTGCCCGGGGCGCCGGGCGCGCCCTACGGGCCGGGCTACCCGGCGCAGCGGCCTGGCAGCGGCATGCTCGGCGTCGGCCTCGGCGCCGCGGGCGGGCTCGCGGCCGGCATGCTCGCCGAGCGCATGCTGAGCTCGCGCCACGAAGGCAACCCCGATCATCCGTCGACGTCGACCGGCTTCTTCGACTCGCCGCAAGGCGGCGGCGCGGACGACGATCTGGCGAACCGGCCGATCGATTTCGGCACCGGCGGCAACGACTGGGACGCCGGATCGAGCGACGTCGGCGGCTCGGACGGCGGCGGCGGGGACGGCTGGGACTGACCGCCCGGCGCGATCAGTCGCGCGACGCCGCCGGCGACTGCGCCTGCAGCACGCCGCGCTGCTCGATGAAGGCGACGACCTCGCCGAGGCCGTCGCGCGTCTTCAGGTTCGTCATCACGAAGGGCTTGGCACCGCGCATGCGCAGGGTGTCGGCGCGCATCACGTCGAGGCTCGCGCCCACGTACGGCGCGAGGTCGGTCTTGTTGATGACGAACAGGTCGCTCTTCGTGATCCCCGGCCCGCCTTTCCTCGGGATCTTCTCGCCCGCGGCGACGTCGATGACGTAGATCGTCAGGTCCGAGAGCTCGGGGCTGAAGGTCGCCGCGAGGTTGTCGCCGCCGCTCTCGATGAAGACGATGTCGGCATCGGGGTACTTGACGAGCATGCGGTCGATCGCCTCGAGGTTGATCGACGCGTCTTCGCGGATCGCCGTGTGCGGACAGCCCCCCGTCTCGACGCCCATGATGCGGTCGGCGTCGAGCGCGCCGGCGACCGTCAGCAAGCGCTGGTCCTCCTTGGTGTAGATGTCGTTGGTGACGACGACGAGGTCCCAGGTCTCGCGCATCGTCTTGCAGAGCATCTCGACCAGGGTCGTCTTGCCCGAGCCGACCGGGCCGCCGACGCCGACGCGCAGCGGCGGCAGCGGGCGGGTGCGGCGAGGGATGTCGTGAAGGGCGCTCATGTCGGGGCGGCGTGCGGGAAAGTGGACGGACGGTTGACGGCGCTCACGACCTGAACAGCCGGGAATATTGTTCCTCGTGCTGCGACGAGAGGATCGCGAGCATCGGCGTGAAGGCCTGCATGTCGGCGCTCGCGAGCACGAGCGCGTCGTCGACGGCGCCCGGAATCTCGCTCGCGAGCACGGCGAGGATGCGCTGCGCCGACGCCTGGCCGAGCGGCACCGCCTTCATCGCCGCCTGCACCATGTTCTCGGACCAGCCGCCGGCGAAGGTCACGAGGACGTCGCGCGCGCTCGCGCCGCTGTCGGCGGCGGCGAGCGCGAAGGCGATCGGCCAGGTCGGCGCCGGCGCCGCGGCCTCGAGGCGACGCAAGCGCTCGTCGGCGGCGCCGCGATGACGCAGCCAGATCGCCAGCGACCGACCCATCTGCTCGGCCTGGCGCAGCAGCTCGGCCGTTTCGCGCGTCGACGCGAACCACCGGTTCAGCGACTCGACGTGGTCGATGTCGCCGCGCCGCCAGGCGGCGAGGGCGCGAGCGAGGACGGGCAGATCGGCGCGGGCGAGGCCGAGCCGAAGCTGGTCGACCAGCCAGCGTTGCGCGCCGGCTTCGTCGCCGACGAGCGAGACATCGACCGCCGATTCGAGTCCTTCCGAGTAGCTGAAGCCGCCCACCGGCAGGCTCGGCGAGGCCAGCCGCATCAACTGCAGCAGCGACGCGGCGGAGAGGGGTTTGGGTTCGTCGCCACGACGCGCAGCCGACGCACCGCATTGCGCCGCGCGCTGCCGTGGCGCCTGCCGGGCGCGGCGCGCGATGGTCATGCCTTTTCCGCGCCGTGCTTCGACGGGTGCGCCGGTACGGTCGGGGGACGCTCGTGCGTGTGTCCGCACGACGCGTTGTGAACGTGCTCGTGACCCGCGCGATGCGAATGCGCGTCGTGCGCGTGCGTGTCGTGCACATGCGCGTGCGCGTCGTGACCGTGACCATGCGCGTGAGCGTCGTGCGTGCCGTGCGCGTGCGAATGCGCGTCATGGCCGTGACCATGATCGTGCCGCTCGCCGACGGCGTGCGAGTGCGCGACCGCCATCGAGGCCGCGTCGTAGGCGCCTGGCTCGGGCTCGAAAGGGCCGCTCGTCGTCGCGACCTCCAGGCCCATGCGCGCCAGCATCTCGGCAAGCACGTGATCGGGCTCGAGCACGAGGCGGTCACCGCGAACCTCGAGCGCCACATGACGGTTGCCGAGGTGATACGCCGCCTTGGCGAGAGCGAGCGAGGCGCCGGCCGGATCGCGGCTCGCCCGCGCGCTGACGACGAGGACCGGCTGCGCCATCGCCTCGACGCGGATCAGCGAGCCGTCTTCGCCGACGAGGACGTCGCCGCCGCGCACGACGCGGCCGCGCGGCAGGAACACGGCGAGCCGCCGGCCAGCCGAATCGAGCGCCTCGAAGCGGCTCTTCCGGCGCGTGTCCCAGTCGAGGGCGACGACGTGGGCGCGCCGCACCAGCGCCGGCGCGAGGCCGCGCCCGGCGCCGATGAGCTTGCTGACGATGACGAGCGGCACGGACGCGGCGGCGCGTGCGCCTCAGAAGAGGAAGTAGCGCTGCGCGAGCGGCAGGACGGTCGCCGGCTCGCACGTCAGCAGGACGCCGTCGGCGCGCACCTCGTAGGTCTGGGCGTCGACGTCGATCTTCGGCGTCGCGCCGTTGAGCACCATGTCGCGCTTGCCGATCCGGCGCGTGCCGCGCACCGCGCTGAGCGGGCGTTGCAGCCCGAGCCGGGCGGCGAGGCCGCCTTCGATGGCCGCCTGCGAGACGAAGTTGACGCACGACACCGCGAGCGCCGAGCCGTACGCGCCGAACATCGGTCGATAGTGGACCGGCTGCGGCGTGGGGATCGAGGCGCTCGGGTCGCCCATCGCCGCCATCGCGATCATCCCGCCCTTCAGCACCAGCGACGGCTTCGCGCCGAAGAAAGCCGGCTTCCACAGCACGAGGTCGGCGAGCTTGCCGGGCTCGATCGAGCCCACCTCGTGGGCGATGCCCTGCGCGAGCGCCGGATTGATCGTGTACTTGGCGACATAGCGGCGGACGCGGAAGTTGTCGTTGCGCGAGTCGCGCGCGCAGGCGGCGACCTCGGCGACGTCGGGCGCGAGCCAGCCGCGCTGCGCCTTCATCTTGTCGGCCGCCTGCCAGGTGCGAACGATGACCTCGGCGACCCGCCCCATTGCCTGGCTGTCGCTCGACATCATCGAGAACACGCCCATGTCGTGCAGCACGTCCTCGGCGGCGATCGTCTCCTTGCGGATCCGGCTCTCGGCGAAGGCGAGGTCCTCGGCGATCGACGGATCGAGGTGATGGCAGACCATCAGCATGTCGAGGTGCTCGTCGACCGTGTTGACCGTGTACGGCATCGTCGGATTCGTCGACGACGGCATCACGTTGGCCAGGCCGGCGAGCTTGATGATGTCGGGCGCGTGGCCGCCGCCGGCGCCCTCGGTGTGGAAGGTCGAGATCGCGCGCCCCTTGAACGCCGCGACGGTGTCTTCGACGAAGCCCGATTCGTTGAGCGTGTCGGTGTGGATCGTCACCTGCACGTCGTGGCGGTCGGCGACGGCGAGGCAGTTGTCGATCGCCGCCGGCGTCGTGCCCCAGTCCTCGTGCAGCTTCAGGCCGCACGCGCCGGCCTCGACCTGCTCGTCGAGCGCGGCCGGCAGGCTCGCGTTGCCCTTGCCCATGAAGCCGAGGTTCATCGGGAACGACTCGGCGGCCTTGAGCATCGAGTGGAGGTGCCACGGCCCGGGCGTGCAGGTCGTGGCGAAGGTGCCCGTGGCCGGGCCGGTGCCGCCGCCGAGCATCGTCGTCACGCCGCTCGCGAGCGCCGCCTCGATCTGCTGCGGGCAGATGAAGTGGATATGCGAATCGACGCCGCCGGCGGTCAGGATCATCCCTTCGCCGGCGATGATCTCGGTGCCCGCGCCGATGACGATGTCGACGCCCGGTTGCACGTCGGGATTGCCGGCCTTGCCGAGCGCGGCGACGCGGCCGGCCTTGATCGCGACGTCGGCCTTGACGATGCCCCAGTGGTCGATGACCAGCGCGTTCGTGATCACGGTGTCGGCGACTTCGGCGGAGACGCGCTGGCCCTGGCCCATGCCGTCGCGGATCGTCTTGCCGCCGCCGAACTTCACTTCCTCGCCGTAGCCGCCGGCGCGCAGCGTGTAGTCGTCCTCGACCTCGACGACGAGGCCCGTGTCGGCGAGACGGACGCGGTCGCCGATTGTCGGGCCGAACATCTCGGCGTAGCCGGCGCGCGAGAGCGTTGCCATCTCAGTGCCCGCCCGACCGCCCGAAGGGCACTGAGCGGCCCCTCGGGGGGCAGCGACGGAAGAGAGTTTGGCGGCTGTCCATCAGAGCTTGCCCTGGACGAGGCCGCGAAAGCCGAACACTTCGCGCGCGCCGGCGAAGTCGACGAGCTCGACCGTGCGCTGCTGCCCCGGCTCGAAGCGCACCGCCGTGCCCGACGCGATGTTCAGGCGCATGCCGCGCGCGGCGTCGCGGTCGAAGCGGAGCGCGCCGTTGGTCTCGGCGAAGTGGTAGTGCGAGCCGACCTGGATCGGCCGGTCGCCGCTGTTCTGCACCACGAGCGTCGCCGTGCGCCGCCCGGAGTTGAGGACGTGCTCGCCGGCGGCGACGAAGAGCTCGCCCGGGATCATCGGCCGCGCCGGTCGAGCCACGCGGCCGCTGCGGTCAGGCCGATCACGACGAGCACGCCCCACGCGTCGCCGGCATGCCAGTGCGGGACGGCGGCGCCGGCCACATGGGCGAGGGCGGGCAGGGCGGCCGCGCCGGTGAGGGCGGCAGCGAAGCGAGGCAGGACGCGGTGTCTCATCGTCGGTTCTCCGGGCTCATGCGATCGGCTGGTGCACGGTGACCAGCTTGGTGCCGTCGGGAAAGGTCGCCTCGACCTGGATGTCGGGAATCATCTCCGCGATGCCGTCCATCACGTCGGCGCGCGTGAGCACGCTCTTGCCCTCGCTCATCAGCGCCGCGACGCTCTTGCCGTCGCGCGCGCCCTCCATGATCGCGGCGCTGATGAGCGCGACCGCCTCGGGATGATTGAGCTTCAGCCCGCGCGCCTTGCGCCGCTCGGCGAGCAGCGCCGCGGTGAAGATCAGGAGCTTGTCCTTGTCGCGCGGTGTCAGGTCCATCGGCGTCGGAGAGGCGGGGGGTGGATGGCGGTGCGTCGACCGCAAGAGCAGTGCCAGAGTGAGGCACCGCTGGCGATCATACGGGCCGGACCCCTTGCCTCGACGTGGTGCAGCGGCTCAGGTCGACCAGACGCGCGGCAGGGTCGCCGGCAGGTCCCAGGCGAGCGGCCGCCACGCGCGCCAGATGCGCTGGAGCAGGTCCATCGCCGGCTCGACCCGCTCGGCGAGCGCGCGGACGACGATCAGGCCGGGCTGCGGCGAGGTCGCGCCGGTCGTCGCGGCGAGCGCGTGCGTCGCGGCCGTCGAGCGGGCCGCGTCGATCAGGGCGTCGCTGCGCGCGGCGGCGAACGCATCGCCGGCGGCGAACCACACGGTCGCCAGCACGCGCCGGCCGCTCCAGCCGAGCGGCGAATCGAGGAGCCGATGGTCGCTCGCCGCGATCGAGCCGCGCTCGAGCCAGCGCCCCGGCAGCTCGATGCTCTGCGTGAAGCGTCCTTCATCGAACGGCCGGTCCGACTCGGGCAGGCCGAGCGCCGTCACGTCCCAGCCGATCA
>DATIDZ010000160.1:0-16125 GCA_035456045.1 Caldimonas sp. | reverse complement strand
TCGGCGCAGCGGTCGCGGTAGAAGACGAGCGGGAAGGTGTCGCGGTCGCGGATGCCGAGGAAGACGAGCGCGGTGAGCCGCTCGGGGTCGGTGCTGACGTGGCCGACGTCGACGCGCTCCGCGGCGAGCCGCTCGCGCACGAAGCGGCCGAGGTGCTCGTCGCCGACGCGCGTCAGCATCGCGGGCCTGAGGCCGAGGCGCGCCAGGCCGACGGCGGTGTTGGCGGGCGACCCGCCGAGGTACTTGGCGAACGAGCGCATGTCCTCGAGGCGGCCGCCGACCTGCTCGCCGTACAGGTCGACCGCGGCGCGGCCCATGCAGACGATGTCGAACGGCCGTCCGCTCATTGCCGAGCCCGGCCCTTCTTCGCCGACTTGCCCGGGCGGCGCACCGAGGCGCCCGCGGCGAGGTGATGGCCGGTGCTGACGACGAGCGCCTGCGCGAGGCACATCGGCGCGACGAGCGAGCGAAACGGCCGCGTCGAATCGTCGCCGAGCTCGAAGCAGACATCGGCGGTCGGCTTGAGCGGCGACAGCGCGCTGTCGGTGATCGCGAGCACCGACACGCCACGCGCCCGGCACGCCCGGGCCGTCTCGACGACCGCCCGCGTGTAGTTGCGAAAGCTGGCGACGAGCAGCGCGTCGCCGGCGCGGATCGTGTGGGCGACCTCGCCGAGCATGCCGCCGAGCCCGTCGAGCAGGTGCGCCTGCAGCTCGAGCTGGTTGAGCGCGTAGGCGAGGTAGCAGGCAACCGGAAAGGCGCGTCGCATCGCCAGGACGTGGACCTGCGGCGCGCTCGCGAGGATCTTCGCCGCCGCGGCCAGGCGCTCGGCATCGACGTGCTCCTCGAGCCGCTGCAGCTCGCCGATCGCCTCGCCGACGAAGCGCGGCAGCACCCCCGCGTCGCCGCCGTCGCCGCCGCGCTGCATCTGGCGGATGCGCTCGCGGTAGGGCGCCGAGCGCTCGACCAAGTGGCTCTGGAACACCTGCTGCATCTGCGAGAAGCCGTCGAAGCCGAGCGCGTTGGCGAACCGGATCATCGAAGACGGCTGGACTTCGTTGGCCTGAGCTACCGCCGCGACCGTGCCGAGGGCGAGGTCGTGCGGCTTCTCGAGCGCGAAGCGCGACAGGCGCTGCAACTGGGGCGACAGGCGCGGGTACGCCGCGGCGATCGTTTCCTTCAGCTCTTCGTAGGTGGTGGCGGGAGCGGGCATCGGCGGCGGGCAGGACCTAGAACAAACCAGTACTGAGAACAAAAGTTCTTGTTGCCGCAAATCCTAGAACGTACATTTCTTTCTGTCCACCCCGCTTTCCCGCATCGCTCGCATGCCCATCGCCTCGCCGCGCGCCGGCTTCCTGCCGATGCCCCTGCTCGTGCTGCTCGTGCTGCTGGCGACGACGCCGCTCTGGCTCGCTCGCCTCGGCCTGTACCAGTACCTCGCGCTCGAGGTGATGGTCTGGATGCTCTTCGCGCTCGGCTACAACCTGATGCTCGGCACGACCGGGCTGCCGTCGTTCGGCCACGGCGCCTTCTTCGGCGCCGGCGCCTATGCCTTCGGGCTCCTGCAGCAGCGCGTCTTCGCCAACCTCTGGTTCGACTTGTTCGGCGCGATCGTCATCGCCGCCTCCCTCGGCGCGGTCGTCGGCGCCTGCATCGCCCACAAGCGCGGCATCTACTTCGCGCTGCTGACGATCGCCTTCGGCCAGGTGGTCTGGTTCGTCGCCGTCAAGTGGCATAGCGTCACCGGCGGCGAGGACGGCCTGCAGAACATCGCCCGGCCGCTGCTGCCGCTCGGTGTCGCGACCGTGAACCTGCGCGGCAACGAGGCGCTCTTCTATTTCTGCTTCGCGCTCTTCGCGGTCGCCGTGATCGTGCTCTGGCGCGTCGTCCACTCGCCGTTCGGGCGTGTCCTCGCCGCGATCCGCCAGAACGAGGTCCGCGCCGCCTTCGTCGGCTACGACGTCTGGCGCTACAAGTGGCTGGCGATCACAATCTCGTCCGCGTTCGCCGGGCTGGCGGGCGCCATGTTCGCGCTCGCGCAGCAGTCGGCGTACCCCAACGTGATGAGCCTGCACGCGTCGGGCTTCGTCGTCATGATGGTCCTGATCGGCGGCGGCCTGGTCAGCTTCTGGGGGCCGGCGATCGGCGCGCTGTTCTTCATCCTCGCCCGCGACGTGCTCGGCGCGGCGACCGAGGCCTGGCTGCTGTGGTACGGGCTGCTGTTCGTCGTCATGGTGCTGTGGCAGCCCGAAGGCATCGCGGGTCTCTGGCAGGCGTCGCGTCGGCGCCTCGTCGCGGCGCGCGCTGCCGCCCCGCGCGATGCCGCGGCAAACGCCACCGCCGGCACGACCGCGCGCGGCGCTCCGTCGATCGGCCGGGAGGCGCTTCATGGCCCTCTTTGAAGCGACCGGGCTGCACAAGCGCTTCGGCGACCAAGTCGTCCTGCAGGACCTCTCGCTCTCGTTCGAGGAAGGGCGGCTGTCGGGAATCATGGGCCCGAACGGCGCCGGCAAGACGACGTGCTTCAACGTGCTCACCGGTCGCCACGCGCCCGACCGCGGTCGCGTCACGTTCGCCGGCGAGGACATCACCGGCCTGCCGCCGCGGCGGGTCGCGCAGAAGGGGATCTCGCGCTCGTTCCAGGTGATGAACCTGTTCGACGACGACACGGCACTCGATAACGTCCTGATCGCGCTCCCGCGCGTGCGCCGGCGCGGCTTCGACGCGTGGCGCGACCTGCGCGCCGACTCCGAGGCCGAGCAGCAGGCCGCGAGCGTGCTCGCGCGCGTCGGCCTGTCGGGGCACGAGCGCGCTGCCGCGCGCGACCTGTCCTACGGCGAGCGGCGCGCGCTCGAGATTGCCGTCGCGCTCGCCGCCGGACCGCGCCTGCTCTTCCTCGACGAGCCGACCGCAGGTCTCGGCGCACAGGCGACCGCTCGGCTCGCCGACCTGGTGCGCGAGCTCAAGCGGCAGCTGACGATCGTCGTCATCGAGCACGACATGCGCTTCCTGTTCGGCCTCGCCGACACGGTGTCGGTGCTGCACTGGGGCCAGGTCATCGCCGCCGGAACGCCGGCCGAGCTGCGCGAGAACGAATGGGTCCGGCGCTCGGCCCTGGGCAGCGCGTGATGCTCTCGCTCGCCAACGTCGACACCTACTACGGCGACACGCAGGTGCTGTTCGACGTCTCGCTCGCCGTCGGCCGCGGCGAGGTGGTCGCGCTGCTCGGCCCGAACGGCGCCGGCAAGACGACGCTGCTGCGCTCGGCGCTCGGCCTGACGCCGGCGCGCCGCGGCAGCATCCGCTTCGACGGCGCCGACATCACGCGCGTCGCCACGCACGAGATCGCGCGCCGCGGCATCGGCTGGGTGCCCGACGACCGGCGCGTCTTTCCGACGCTGACGGTCGCCCGCAACCTCTCGATCGCGCGCAAGAAGACAAAGTTCCGCGCCTGGCGCGAGAGCGAGTGCTTCGAGATCTTCAGCGCGCTCGAGTACCTGATGCACCGCGAGTGCGAGAACCTGTCGGGCGGCGAGATGCAGATGGTCGCGATCGCGCGCGCGCTCGTGGGCGCGCCCGGCCTCGTGCTCTTCGACGAGCCGAGCCAGGGCCTGGCGCCGAAGATCGTCCAGGACGTCATGAAGACGATCGCGCGGCTGAAGGACGAAGGCATTGCCGTGCTCCTGGTCGAGCAGAACGTGGCGAGCGCGCTGGCCGTCGCAGACAGCGTCTACGTTCTCGACCGCGGCCGGGTCGTCCACCAGGGACCGGCGGCGGCGCTGCGCGGCGATGCGGCGCAGCGCGTCGCGCTCCTCGGCGTGTGAGCGTCATGGCTGCGCCGCTGCTCCACGTCGACCGCCTCGCGAAGCAATACCGACGCGGCGTGCTGCGCCGCGAGGTCACCTTCTCGCTCGAGGCCGACTTCACGATCGACGCGCCCTGCGTCGTCGGCGTCATGGGCCCGAACGGGTCGGGCAAGACGACGCTCTTCGAGCTCATCACCGGCAGCAACGCGCCGTCGGGCGGCCGCGTCCTCGTCGCGGGGCAGGACATCCACGCCGTCCGCTACGGCGAGCGCGACCGCGTCGCGATCCACTACCACCAGTCGTACCAGGTCCGCCGCTTCCGGCGCACCCGCCCCGAAGCGACGATGGCGCGCGCGGGCAGCGCCGCGCCGCTCGTCCACCTCTTCGACGAGCCGCAGTTCAACACCCAGGACGGCTACATCGGCTTCATGCTCGACTTCTTCCGCGCGTTGCGACGGCAGGAGCGGCTGGTGTTCCTGTGCCTGCACCCGAACGAGCCGTACCACGTCGACATCCTGCGCGAGAGCTGCGACCGGTTCGTGTTCGTCGACCGCGGCCGCCTCAGGCACGCCCCGACGTGGCAGTCGCTCGAGGCCGACCCGCGCGTTCGCGCCTACCTCGGCCGGCTGGCCTCGCCGCCGACGGCTACAGCGGAAGCTCGGTGAAGTAGCGGCCGCCGTGAAAGATGAGCGGCTGCGCGCCGGCGCGGCGCTCGCAGGCCTCGACCTCGCCGACGAAGATGACGTGGTCGCCTTCCTCGTAGCGGCTGCGGTTGAAGCACTCGAACGCCGCCGCCGCGCCGTCGAGCAGCGGCACGCCGCTGGCGCCCGGGCGGAAGGCGACGCCGTCGAAGCGCGCCACGTCCTTGCTGGCGAAGCGCTCTGCGAGCGCGCGCTGGTCGGCGGCGAGGATGTTGATCGCGTAGTGCGAGCCGCGCGCGAACGCCGGCATCGAGCCGGCTTGGCGCGACAGGCTCCAGAGGACGAGCGGCGGCTCGATCGACACCGAGTTGAACGAGTTGGCGGTCAGGCCGATCGGCGCACCGTCCGCGGTGCGCGCGGTCACGATCGTCACGCCGGTCGCAAACGTCGCCAACGCGGCGCGGAAATCGTCGCCGCTGAAGGTCGGGGGCGCGGCGCGCAGGGTTCGGGCCATGGGCGATTGTCGATGGTCGGGGCGAGTCGCGCAGGACCGCGGCCGGCGAGGACGCGGCGCGGCGTGCGGCCACCGCGGCGCTGCGGCCGGGTGGCCGCGGCGGCGGCGTCCGCGCCCGTCGTGCGCGCCGACGATCGTCGACGCGATCCTGCATTCCGTCGGTCGCGGCGTGTCGCTCGTCGCATGGGCCGCGCCACGGCAGGAGCGCCTTCCTAGAGTCGCGTCCACACCCCACCCGGCCCCCGAGTGTCTCGATGACCGCTCCGCTTGCTCGACGCTTCACGCTCGCGGTGGCGCTTGCGCTCGCGTCTGCGCCGTTGGCCGCGGCCGACGCGGTCGCCGCGCCCGGATCCGCCGCCCGCATGGCCGCCTGGGGCGAGGACCTCGATGTCGCGCGCGACGAGTTCCTGCCTCGCGACCGCAGCTATTCGTCGCGGGCGCGGGCCGACGCGGCGCAGCGCCTGCAACGGCTGCGCGAGCGCATCGGCCGACTCGACGACGTCGAGATCGCGGGCGAGCTGGCGCGCATCGCGGCGCTGGCCGGCAATGCGCACACGCGCCTCTACCTGCTGCGCAACCGCGGGCACTGGCGCCGTTATCCGCTGCGCATCTGGCGCTTCGCCGACGGCTGGCGGGTCGTCGCCGCGCAGCGAGAGGCCGAGGCGCTGCTGGGGGCCCGGCTCACGCACGTCGCCGGCCGGCCGATCGAGACCGTGTTCGCGCGCCTGCGGCCGCTCTTCGCGGGCAGCCGTGGCTGGGCGCGCTACATGGGCAGCTACACGCTGACCAGCCCCGACGCGCTCCATGCCGCCGGACTCGCCGGCCGCGACGGTCGCGCCGAGTTCCGGTTCGAGCCCCAGGGTGCGGGCCGGTCGCTCGTGCTCTCGCCGAGCGCGTTCGAGCGGCGCGAGAGCGTGGAGGAAAGCTGGTGGTACCTCTCGCCCGCGCGCGACGTCGGCGCCGGCTGGCGCCACGCCATCGAGTCGGCGCGGTTGCCGGAGGCGCTGCGCGGTGCGTCGCTCGACTACCGCTTCCTGCGCTGCGCCGGCGAGGTCGTCTACGTGCAATTCAACCGCGCCGCCGACGCGCCCGGCACGGAGACGGTCGCCGCCTGGGGCGAGCGGCTGCTGCGCGAGATCGGCGAGCGCCCGCCGCGGCGTCTCGTCTTCGACCTTCGCTTCAACACCGGCGGCGACCTGACGAAGGCCGGGCCGCTGGTCGAGGCGCTCGCGGCGTCGCCGCTCGGCCGTGACGCCGGTCGCATCGTCGTGCTCGCGGGCGAGAGCACGTTCTCGGCCGGGATCACGCCGCTCGCCGTCCTGCGCGGCACCAGCGCGGCGATCGTCGTCGGCCGCGCGCCGGGCGACGGCACCGACTTCTGGGCCGAAGGCGGCAACGTCGTGCTGCCGAACTCGCGCCTCGTCCTCCACTACGCCGACGGCCTCCACTCGTATTCGGGCCGGGCTCGCGCGGCCGGGATCGCCGAGCATGTCGCCCTCGGTCTCGACGTGGCCGACCTCGAGCCCGACGTCGCGGTGCGATGGACGGGGACCGACTACGCCGCCGGCCGCGATGCCGACGTCGAGGCCGCGCTCGGCGCGCCGTTGCATTGCGACCCCACCGAGCGAGTTCCGCCGCGCTGAACGAAGGCGACGCTCGGGCCGGGCATCATCCGGCTTCGCGCCGCCTGCCACCCACGACCTTCGCCGCTCGCTTTTGAACGATTCCCTCGCCCCGCGCGCCGACAGGCCGCGTCTCGATCGCGCCGCGCTGCACCGCCTCGCCGCCGTCACCGTCCTGGGCTTCGCCTCGGGCCTGCCGCTCGCCCTCACCGGCCAGGCCATGCAGGCCTGGCTCAGCGCGGACGGCGTGGACATCGCGACGATCGGCTTCCTCAGCCTCGTCGGCCTGCCGTACACCTTCAAGTTCCTGTGGGCGCCGCTCATGGACCGCTTCGAGCCGCCCTGGCTCGGCCGGCGCCGCAGCTGGCTCGTTCTCACCCAGCTCGCGCTCGCCGCCGCCCTGTTCTGGATGGCGGCGACGCCGCCGAAATCGGCGCTCGGCGCGTTCGCGCTGCTCGCCGGCCTGGTCGCCTGGCTCTCGGCGTCGCAGGACGTCGTCGTCGATGCCTACCGGACCGACCTGCTGCCCGCCGCCGAGCGCGGCTTCGGCTCGTCGCTGACCGTGCTCGGCTATCGGCTCGCCATGATCCTCTCCGGCGGCATCGCCTTCATCTGGGTCGACCCGCGCCAGGGCGGCGGCTGGAGCTGGCCCGAGGTCTACCGGGCGATGGCGCTCTTCATGATCGGCGCGGCGGTGTTCTCGGCGCTGCTCGCTCCGCGCCTGGTCGGCGCGCCGAAGCCCTCGAGCGTCGCCCGCAACGACGTGCTCGGCTTTCTTGCCGTCGCTGCGGCGGTCGGCGCCGGCTTCGTCGTGACGCGCTACGCCTTCGCGCCCTGGGCGCGCGCCGTCGTCGCGCCGCTGCTCGCCGCGCAAGGCATCGCCGCGCCGCTGCCCGATCGCTGGGCCGACCTGGTCGCGCTCTTCGCCGGCATCGCCGTCACGCTGCCCGCGGTCGCGTGGGCGGCGCGCAAGGCCCGCTTCGAGACCTTCCTCGGCAGCCTGGCGAGCTACTTCTCGCAGGCCGGGGCGCTGCCGTTCCTCGCCTTCATCGTCCTCTACAAGCTCGGCGACGCGTTCGCGGGATCGCTGCTCACGCCGTTCCTGCTCCAGGCGATGCACTACAGCACGGCGGAGGTCGGCGTCGTCAACAAGGTGATCGGCCTGTGGCTGACGATCGCCGGCGCGCTGGTCGGCGGCGCGCTCATGATCCGGCTCGGCCTGTGGCGATCGCTGATGCTGTTCGGCGTCCTGCAGATGCTCGGCAACCTCGGCTTCTGGTGGCTCGCGCTGCACGGCCGCGACGCGCTGCCCGGGCTCCTCATCCCGGCGTTCGACTGGGGCTTCGTCAAGCTCGCCGAGCCGACGCCCGTCGACGGCGGCCTGCTGATGGCGATCGCCAGCGAGAACATCACCAGCGGCATGGGCACGGCCGCCTTCGTCGCCTTCCTGATGAGCCTGTGCAACCGGCGCTTCAGCGCGACCCAGTTCGCGCTGCTCAGCGCGTTCGCGTCGATCGGCCGCGTGTGGGTGGGGCCGCTCGCCGGGGTGCTGGCGCAGTCGATCGGCTGGCCGGCGTTCTTCCTGGCGTCGATCGTCGCGGCGGTGCCGGCGCTGGTGCTGCTGGCGGTGCTGCGGCAGCCGATCGACCTGCTGGAGCAGGATCCGGAGGACGGCGAGCGCGCTCGCTGATCAGGCGGCGCTCAGGCGCGGCGCGAACCAGCCGGCGATCGGCATCGCGTGGCGACGCAGCACGCCCTTGACCGGCGGCAGCACGGCGACCTGGCGCACCAGGGCGCGGATGCTCTCGGCGCCGGTCTTGGCGCGCATGCTGCCGATCTGGCTGCGCACCGTCGAGATGGCGACGCCGAGGAGCACGGCGATCTGCGCCGGCGGCACCCCGTTGCAGAGCTCCTTCAGGACGCGCACCTCCGCGCCCGTCAGATGGTGGATGCGCGCGAACCCCTGCACCGAGAGCGATTCGCACATCTCGCGCTTGCCGAGGACGATCAGCACCGCGCGCGGGCCGTCGTCGGACGACTCGAGCGGCACGACCGAGACGCTGGTGCGATGCGCCTCTTCGCCGACCGTGAGCAGCCGGCGCATGCCGCGCGTCGCCGCCGCCGTCACTGCCTCGTGCAGCGGCGCGACGTCGCGGGCGAGGCGGGCGCGCAGCTCGTTGCCGACCCGCTGCAGGGGATGCAGCTCGTCGAGCTCGACCTGCGCCGCATCGTTGATATGGACGATGCTGGCGCCTTCGAACAGCACGACGATGCCGTAGTCGAGCTCGTCGAGGGCGCCGGCGAGCCACTGCCAGATCGGCGGCGACGCGCTCTGGGCTGGCACGAAGCCGTCGTGATACGACGAGTTGCGGTGTGCGAGGTGTTCCATGGCGCTTCCTTCCCGGTGGTCGATGCGAGGGTTCATGGCAGCGAGAGTACGAAGCGCGCCCCCGTCTGGGAGGTGCAGAAGACCGGCGCAGCGTGTGAACTATTCACATTGCGCGCGCGACAATCGCGTGATGGCGACGCCGACTTCCACCGCCGACACGCTCGATGACGCGCTCCTTCGCGAGATCGCGGGCAAGGGCGGCATCAGGCGCTACCCGGCGAACGCCATCCTCATCAACGAGGGCGACTCGAGCGACTCGATCTACATCCTCCTGAGTGGCCGGGTGAAGGTCTACTC
This sequence comes from Caldimonas sp., assembly GCA_035456045.1. Classification (GTDB taxonomy): domain Bacteria; phylum Pseudomonadota; class Gammaproteobacteria; order Burkholderiales; family Burkholderiaceae_C; genus Schlegelella_A. The sequence goes on along the minus strand of DATIDZ010000160.1, from coordinate 6,856 downwards.
GACCAACCCGGAGGGCAAGGAGGTCGTCATCGCCACCCACGGCGCGGGCGAGTACATCGGCGAGCTGTCGCTCGACGGCGGCGTGCGCAGCGCCTCGGTCATGACGCTCGAGCCGACGACTTGCTCGGTGGTGAGCGGGTCGAGCCTGCGCGAGTTCATCGCCGCCCACCCCGACTTCGCGTCGCACCTGATCCGCAAGCTCATCCGCTCGGTGCGCCAGGCGACCGAGAGCGTCAAGAGCCTCGCGCTCGAGGACGTCTATGCGCGCGTCGTCAGGCTCCTCACCGACCTCTCCGATCCCGGCCCCGACGGCCAGCGTCGGGTGCGCGAGCGGCTGACCCAGCAAGGCATCGCCGACCGCATCGGCGCATCGCGCGAGATGGTCAGCCGGATCTTCAAGGACCTGGGCGCCGGCGGCTACATCGGCCAGGACAACGGCCACATCGTCGTCATCAGGAAGCTGCCCACGGCCTGGTAGCGACCGTGAATAGTTGGCATGCCGGCTGCGCAATGCGGCGCTGAGCGCAGCGATCGACCTTCCTACAGTGACCGGCAATCGGAGGCGAGCGACGCCTGCGATGTCACTGGGGACACATCATGCGCAAGTTCAAGACCCGTTCCTTCGTCTACGACGCCTTGTTCGTCATCGTCGTGATGATCGCCGCGATGGCGTCGGCGGTGCTGGAGGCCGGCGCCGTGATGGGCGGAATGTCGGCGTTCGACGGCGTGCCGACCGCGCGTGCGACGCCGCCGAAGGCTGATCGGCCGGCCGTCGCCGGCTCGTCGGTCGATGGCGCGCTGGTGAGCGTCGCGTCGCAGGGCTCCGCGCGCTGAGCGGCTAGCCGCCCAGCACGCGAAGCAGCCAGCGCTCGAGGTCGGCGATCTCCGCCGCGCACACCGAATGCGGCATCGGGTACTCGTGCCACTCGACCGGGTGGCCGAGCGCGATCAGCGCGTCGCGCGACTGGCGCGCGCGCGCGATCGGGATCACCGGGTCGCCCGTGCCGTGGGCGAGGAAGATCGCCGTCTCGCGGTTGGCCGCATGCCGCTCGGCCTCGGCCTTCGCGGCGAGCGGCAGGTAGCCCGACAGGCCGACCAGCCCGGCGAGCCGCTCGTCGTGGCGCAGGCCGGTCATCAGCGTCATCGCGCAGCCCTGGCTGAAGCCGGCGAGGACGATCCGCTCCGCCGGGATGCCGCGCGCCTTCTCGCGCGCGATCAGCGCCTCGACGAGAGCCTGCGATTCGCGCAGCCCGGGCTCGTCCTCGCGCGGCTCGCGCGCATCGAGACCGAAGATGTCGTACCAGGCGCGCATCACGTAGCCACCGTTGATCGTGACGGGCCGGGTCGGTGCGTGCGGAAAGACGAAGCGAACCGGCCCGACCGCGGCGAGGTCGAGCTCGTGCGCGACGGGGACGAAGTCGTTGCCGTCGGCGCCCAGGCCGTGCAGCACGATCATCGCGGCGCGCGGCGCCGGCCCGGTCTGGTGTTCGATCGCTTCGAGGGTCATGTCGGTCTGTCCGGTCGGCTTCGCTGCGCGGCTCGCGAGTCTCGCCGATCGCGGCAATTCGCGCGCCGTGACGCGCTCACTCGTTCAAGGCACCGTCGCGGGGTCTTCGTCTCGTCTGGGCCCCTACAATCTGCACGGTCGCCTTCGAGCCCCGCCTCGCACCCATTCGCCGCCGAGCGGATGCAGTTCACGCGGAACGATGCGAGGCGCACCACGCTTCCCTGCATGACGCGTCCCCCTCCCGACACCACCATCGCGCGCGAGTTCGTGCAGTTCGCGCTGGAGGCCGGCGTGCTTCGGTTCGGCGAGTTCAAGACCAAGGCGGGGCGGCTGTCGCCGTACTTCTTCAACTCGGGCCTGTTCGACGACGGCGTCAAGCTGATGCGCCTCGGCGAATTTTATGCGCGGCGCCTTGCCGCCTCGGGCCTGGCCTTCGACATGCTCTTCGGTCCCGCCTACAAGGGCATCACCCTGTCGGCCGCGGTCGCGATCGAATTCGGACGACGCGGCCGCGCGGTGCCGTTCGCGTACAACCGGAAGGAAGCAAAAGATCACGGTGAAGGCGGACTCGTCGTCGGTGCACCGTTGCGGGGCCGCACCGTCATCGTCGATGATGTGATCACTGATGGCGCTTCCAAGCGCGAGTCGGTGGAGTTGCTTCGCCGCGAAGGAGCCGAGCCGGTCGCTGTCCTGATCGCCCTCGACCGGATGGAGCGCGGCGGCTCCGGAGAGAACCTGTCCGAACGGTCTGCCGTTGAAGATTTCGAGCGCGACTACGGCATGCCGGTGATCCCGGTGGCGACCGTCGCCGACCTCTTGGAGTTCCTGACCTCCCATGCCGATCCGCTGCTTGCCGCCCACGCCGATGCCGTTGCCGCGTACCGGCATCGCTACGGCGTCTGACGCCGGGCATGTCGCGAAACTGATCGGCGCGCTGCTCGTCGCAGCGCTGGTGATCGCACCGCCGCACGTTGCGCGCGCCGCAGAGCCGTCGGGGCGGCCGATCATCCAGTGCGACCTGAACGGAAAGAAGGTCACCTCGGACCGTCCGATCCCCGAATGCGTGCACAAGGAGCAGCGCGAGCTCAACCCCGACGGCTCGCTGAAGCGGATCGTTCCGCCGACGCCCACCGCCGACGAAGTGGCGGCCAAGGAACAGCAGGACCAGGTCGAGAAGCTGCAGGCCGCCGCCCGAAGCGACGCCGTCCGGCGCGACCGCAACCTGATGCAGCGCTTCCCCGACGAGGCCGCGCATCGCAAGGCGCGCGAGAAAGCGCTCGACGAGCTGCGGATCGCCGGCAAGATCTACGCGGATCGAATCGCCGTGCTGCTGGCGGACAGGAAGAAGCTCGACGACGAAAAGCAGTTCTACGTGAACGACCGCGTCAACAAGCCGTTGCCGACCCAGCTCAAGCAGAAGATCGACGCGAACGACGCCTCGCTCGAGGCGCAGCGATCGCTGGCGCAGAACCAGGTCGCCGAGACCGATCGCATCAACGCCCTCTACGATGCCGAGCTCGCCCGGCTGAAGAAGCTCTGGAGCGGCGCCCAGCCCGGCTCGCTCGGCCCGCTGCCGGGGACCCAACCGCTGGCGGGCGAGACCGCGAAGTCGGCGGCGCCGCCCGCCGCGGTGACCGCTCGCACCCCCGACGCCTCGGGCAAGACGACGCTCAAGTAGCGAGCGGGCCTCGCTTCACGCGAGCTTCTTGCGCAGGAGCGCGCCGACCTCGCCGGGATCGGCCTTGCCGCGGCTCGCCTTCATCGCCTGGCCGACGAGCGCGTTGAACGCCTTCTCCTTGCCGGCGCGGAACTCGGCCACCGACTTCGCATTCGCGGCGATCACGTCGTCGACGATCCGCTCCAGCTCGCCGGCGTCGCGCATCTGGCGCAGGCCGCGCGCGTCGATCAACGCGTCGACGTCGCCGCCCTCGTCCCACAGCGTGTCGAGCAGCTGGCGCGCTGCGGCGTTGGAGATCGTCTTGTCGGCGACGCGGGCGATCAGCTTCGCGAGCGTGTCGGGCGCGACGGGAATGACGTCGATCCCGGCCGCGTTCAGGCGCCGCGAGATCTCGCCCATGATCCAGTTGGCGGCCAGCTTGGGCTCGCGGCTCGAGCGGGCGACAGCCTCGAAATAGCCGGCTGTCTTCAGGCTCTGGGTCATCATCGCCGCGTCGTACGGGCTCAGCGAGTACTCGCTCTGGAAGCGCGCGGCGCGATCGCGCGGCAGCTCGGGCATGGCGGCCCGGACGCGCTCGATCCAGGTGCTGTCGATGACCAGCGGCGGCAGGTCGGGGTCGGGGAAATAGCGGTAGTCGTGAGCGTCTTCCTTGCTCCGCATCGCCCGCGTCTCGCCGTGCTCGGCGTCGAAGAGCACGGTGGCCTGCTGCACGCTGCCGCCGTCTTCGATCAGGTCGATCTGCCACTGCACCTCGTAGTCGATCGCCTGCTGCATGAAGCGGAAGCTGTTCAGGTTCTTGATCTCGCGGCGCGTGCCGAACGGCGCGCCGGGCCGGCGCACCGAGACGTTGGCGTCGCAGCGAAAGCTGCCTTCCTGCATGTTGCCGTCGCAGATGCCGAGCCAGACGACGAGCGTGTGGAGCGCGCGCGCGTACTCGACCGCCTCGGTGCTCGAGCGCATGTCGGGCTCGGTGACGATCTCGAGCAGCGGGGTGCCGGCGCGATTCAGGTCGATGCCCGACCAGTCGCCCTGGAAGTCGAGCGCGCCGCCGCCGCCGGCCGCGCCGTCGCGGCCGACGCCGTGCAGCGACTTGCCGGCGTCCTCTTCCAGGTGCGCGCGCGTCAGCTGGACCCGGTGCGCTACCTCGCCGACGAAGAAGTCGACCGCGCCGCCCTGCACGACCGGCGTCTCGTACTGGCTGATCTGGTAGCCCTTGGGCAGGTCGGGGTAGAAGTAGTTCTTGCGCGCGAAGATCGACACCGGCGCGATCGTCGCGCCGACCGCCAGCCCGAAGCGGATCGCCCGCTCGACGGCGCCGGCGTTGGCCACCGGCAGCGTGCCCGGCAGGGCGAGGTCGACCGCCGAGGCCTGCGTGTTCGGCGCGGCGCCGAATGCCGTCGGCGCGCCGCTGAAGATCTTCGAGCAGGTCGACAGCTGCGCGTGCGTCTCGATGCCGATGACCACCTCGAAGCCGCGCACGAGCGGTGCACGACGCGCCGATTCGCCGTTCATCGCCCGCCCTCACGAAGGAGGGGCGACCGGGCGTGCCAGTCCGTCGAGCGCTGGAACGCATGCGCCGCGTGCAGCAGCGTGCCCTCGGCGAAGTAGTTGCCGACCAGCTGCAGGCCGACCGGCATGCCCGCCGCGCCGAAGCCCGCGGGAATGCTCATCCCGGGCAGGCCGGCCAGGCTCGCCGGCAGCGTGAAGATGTCGGCCAGGTAGTTGGCGACGGGATCGTCGCTCTGCGCGCCCAGCGGCCACGCCACGGTCGGCGCGACCGGCCCGGCGATGACGTCGCACTCGCGGAAGCACGCCTGGAAGTCGTCGGCGATCATCCGCCGCAGCTTCTGCGCCTGCAGGTAGTAGGCGTCGTAGTAGCCGTGCGAGAGCACGTAGGTGCCGATCATGATGCGGCGCTTGACCTCGGCGCCGAAGCCCTCGCTGCGGCTGGTGCGGTACATCGACTGAAGGTCGTCGTAGTGCTCGGCGCGGTGGCCGTAGCGCACGCCGTCGAAGCGCGACAGGTTCGACGACGCCTCCGCCGGCGCGATCAGGTAGTAGACGGGGATCGAGAGCTCGGTGCGCGGCAGGCTGACCGTCTTGATCTCGGCTCCGAGCGCCTTCAGCTCCTGGAATGCAGATCTCAACGCTGCGATGACGTCCAGCGATGTCCCGCCGTGTTCGCTGGCGGCGATGTCGCTGACGCCATGCCAGCCGATCATCCATTCCTCGGGCACGCCGATGCGAAGGCCTTGCAGCGGCTTTGCGGCGGTCGCGCCGGGGCGTGTCTTGTCGAGCTCGGCGTGGAAGTCCTGCGGCGGCCGTTCGGCGCTGGTCGAGTCGCGCGGGTCGAACCCGCTCATCGCGCCGAGGACGATCGCGCAGTCTTCGGCGCTGCGCGCCAGCACGCCGGCCTGGTCCAGGCTCGACGCGAACGCGATCATCCCGTAGCGGGAGCAGACGCCGTAGGTCGGCTTGATGCCGGTGATTCCGCAGAAGCTCGCCGGCTGGCGGATCGAGCCGCCCGTGTCGGTGCCGGTCGCGGCGGGCAGCAGCCGCGCGGCGACCGCGGCGGCCGATCCGCCCGACGATCCGCCCGGCACCCGCGTCTCGTCCCACGGATTGCGCGTGACGTGGTAGGCCGAGTTCTCGGTGCTCGAGCCCATCGCGAACTCGTCGCAGTTGAGCTTGGCGAGCGTCACGGTGCCGGCGTCGGCGAGGCGGGCGACGACGGTCGCGTCGAACGGGCTGCGGTAGCCGGCGAGCATGCGCGAGCCCGCCGTCGTCGGCTGGCTGCGGGTGACGAAGATGTCCTTGTGCGCGATCGGCACGCCGAGCAGCGGGCCGCCTTCGCCCGCGCCGCGGCGCCGGTCGGCCTCGGCCGCCTGCGCCAGCGCGCCTTCCCGGTCGATCGACAGCGCGGTGCCGAGCCGCTCGTGGCCGGCGAAGCGGTCGAGCAGGTGCGACGTCACCTCGACGCTCGACAGCTCGCGCGCCGCCAGGGCGCGGCCGAGCGCCGCGACGCCGAGCTCGTGCGCCTCTGCGTCGCTCACTCGATCACCTTCGGCACCAGGTAGAGCCCGTCGCGCGTCGCCGGCGCGCTCTGCTGGTTGGCCTCGCGGTCGATGACCTCGCTGACCTCGTCGGCGCGCAGGCGAAGGTGTGCGTCCTGGACTGCCGCGAGCGGCGTGTAGAGGGGCTCGATGCCGCTCGTCTCCACCGCGCTCATCTGCTCGACGATGCGAAAGAAGCTGTTAAGTTGCCCGAGCATCCGTGCCTGCTCGTCGGTGCCGAGGTCGAGGCGCGCGAGCTCGGCGATGCGACGCACGTCGGTAGGGGTCAGGGCCATCGAGAAATAAGAGACGGTATGCGCCCACTGATCGGGGCCAAATGGGCTGCGCCGCGATCGAAATCGCGAGAGCCTTGAGTTATTATCCCCGGTTAATTCACGGCCCTCATCGCCGCTGCGAAGGGCTCGGCGTCATCCGATTCCTTCTTCTGTCGAAGCCCTCCGGGACGCCCCACCACACCTCAATGTTCGGATCCTTTCGTCGCTATTTCTCGACGGACCTCGCGATCGACCTCGGCACCGCCAACACGCTGATCTACGTGCGCGGCAAGGGGATCGTCCTCGACGAGCCTTCCGTCGTCGCCATCCGCCACGAAGGCGG
>DATIDZ010000159.1:0-9089 GCA_035456045.1 Caldimonas sp. | reverse complement strand
CGGGCCGGTGCACGACACCACGCGCGTCACGACGGCGACCATCTTCCACGACCTCGGCCTCACGTGCGCGAACGACGGCGACGACGTCGCCGCCGCGTGGCAGCGCGGCGAGCCGGCGTTCATGCGCACCGGGGCGCTCTGCCCGCCGCTGGCGAGGCTGCTCGCGGTGCGCGATGTCGTCGGCCTGCGCAACTCCGGGCACACCGTCGCCAAGCTGCTGTCGGCGTGCATCGGCGCGCCGACGCTGCGCATCGTCAATCACACCCATCCGGAATACGCGACGCTGCTCGCCGGTTTCCTGGCGGCGACGCGCGCCGACGCCGTGCTCATGCGCGGCACCGAAGGCGAGCCGGTCGCCGACGCGCGCCGGCTGCAACGGCTCGACGTCTACGTCGGCGGCAGCATCCGCCCGGACTTGTCGCTGCCCGCGCAGGAAGGCATCCTGCGCCAGGCGCCGACGCTCCTGCGCAGCAACGATGCGGTGACGACGGCGTGCGCGATCCAGGCCATCGTCAGCGGGGCGATGCCGGCGCCGGCGCCGATCGCCGCGCAGGTCGACTGCCTGCTGCGCGTTCTCGACGCGCTGCAGGCGCCCGCCGAGGCGTCGCCGGCGCGGGTCGCCGCGCAATAATCTGCCGCGGGCCCTCGGGCCACTGCCCTTCCACGGAGGTCGGCGCGACATGAAGGAGCACATCGACAAGCTGAACCGCCTGAGCGAATCGCACGGCGCGCTCCAGCCCGGCAAGGGCATGGTTTCCGGCGTCGTCGCGCTCATGCTGGCGGCGCTCTGCTTCCTCGGCGTCCTCGCCTTCCACTTCCCCGAATACCTGACGACGCCGGAGCTGCGCAAGAACTACAACGTCGACGTCATGCGCCTGCTGCTGTTCTGGTCGCTGGTGCTCTCGGGCGCGCTCGCGCTCTTCAACGTCGTCAAGAGCCGGGCGCGCTGGCTCGCCCTGGCCGCCTTTACGCTGATCGGGTTGTCGCTCGCGCTCGGCGGCCACAAGGTGCCGGTCAACGACTTCGCCGACAACACGCCCTACATCGGCCTCGACTGGTTCATCCTCGACCTGCTCGGCTCGACGCTGATCTTCGTCTTCATCGAGAAGGCGTTCGCGCTCCGCAAGGACCAGCCGGTGTTCCGGCCGGAGTGGCAGACCGACTTCCACCACTTCCTCGTCAACCACATGATCGTGGGCTTCGTCCTGCTCGCGACCAACCTGCTCGTCCACAAGCTGTTCGGCTGGGCGGCCGAGGACGGCGTGCGCGCCTGGGTGCAGGGCCTGCCCTTCGTCGTCGCCCTGTTCCTGATCGTGCTGGTCGCCGACCTGGTGCAGTACTGGACGCACCGCGCGTACCACGAGGTGCCCGCGCTGTGGCGACTGCACGCCGTCCACCACAGCGTCAAGAGCATGGACTGGCTCGCCGGCTCGCGCCAGCACATCCTCGAGCTGATCATCACGCGAACGCTCGTGCTGGCGCCGATCTACGTGCTCGGCTTCAGCAAGGAAGTGATCGACGCCTACATCGTCATCGTCGGCTTCCAGGCCGTCTTCAACCACGCCAACGTGAGCGTGCGGCTCGGGCCGCTGCGCTACGTCATCGTCACGCCGAACTTCCATCACTGGCACCATTCCGCCGACGCCGAGGGGATCGATCGGAACTACGCGGCGCACTTCGCCTTCCTCGACTACGCCTTCGGCACGGCCCACAAGGCCGACCGCGCCTGGCCGAACGGTTACGGCGTCGTGGGCGACTACGTCCCGAACGGCTTCTTCAAGCAGCTCGCCTTTCCGTTCGTCTGGAAGGGCTGAGGGCGGCCCGCGCATCGGTGCGCTTCGACGTCGCCATCGTCGGCGCGGGCGCCGCCGGGCTGCACTGCGCGGCGATCGCCGGGCAGCTCGGCTGCTCGGTCGTCGTGCTCGATCACGCCGAGAAGGTCGCCGAGAAGATCCGCATCTCGGGCGGCGGCCGCTGCAACTTCACCAACGTCGACGTCGGCGCGGCCAATTTCGATTCCGAGAACCCGGATTTCTGCCGCTCGGCGCTCGCGCGCTACACGCCGCGCGACTTCATCGACCTCGTCGAGCGCCATGGCATCGCGTGGCACGAGAAGCACAAGGGCCAGCTGTTCTGCGATGGCTCGAGCGCGCAGGTCATCGACATGCTGCTCGCCGAGTGCGATGCCGGCAGCGTCGAGCGCTGGCAGCCCTGCCGCGTTCAGTCGGTCCAGGTCGGCGCGTCGGGGTTCGAGCTCGCTACGGCGCGCGGGCCGGTCGCGGCGACCCGACTCGTCGTCGCCACCGGCGGCCTCTCGATTCCCAAGATCGGTGCCAGCGACTGGGGCTACGTGGTGGCGCGTCGTCTCGGTCACCGGATCGTCGAGCCGCGGCCGGCGCTCGTCCCGTTCGTGTGCGACGGATCCGCGTGGGAGCCGTTCGCCGCGCTCGCCGGCGTCGCGTTGCCGGTGCGCATCGCTGCCGGCGGGGGCGTGCGCCGGGCCGAGTTCGTCGACGACCTGCTGTTCACCCACCGCGGCTTGAGCGGCCCGGCGGCGCTCCAGGTCTCGACGTACTGGCGGCCCGGCGAAGCGATCGACATCGACCTGGCCCCCGCCGTCGACCTGGCGCGGATCCTGGCCGGGGCGAAGGCGACGCGGCGTCGTCTCGGGTCGGTCCTCGCCGACCTTCTGCCACGGCGCTTGGCGGAGGCCTGGGTGGCGACGCTTCCGGGCGTAGACCGACCGGCGGCCGACTGCCGCGACCGCGACCTGGCCGCTTTGGCCGCCGCGCTCCACCGGTGGACGCCGGCACCGACGGGCACCGAGGGCTACCGAAAGGCCGAGGTCACGGCCGGCGGCGTCGACACCCGCGATCTCGATTCCCGCAGCTGCGAAAGCCGCCTCGTTCCGGGGCTGCACTTCATCGGCGAGGTGGTCGACGTGACCGGCTGGCTGGGCGGCTACAACTTCCAGTGGGCCTGGGCCAGCGCGGCCGCCTGCGCCCGGGCCATGGCGGCGAATTGCTCCACCGGGCGTCGCAGGCTATAATCGTCGTCTTTCTCAAATCCCGCCAGCAGTCAAAGGCAAGCTATAGATGACCACCGTTCGCGTCAAGGAAAACGAGCCGTTCGACGTCGCTCTTCGCCGCTTCAAGCGCACCATCGAAAAGCTCGGCCTGCTGACCGACCTGCGTGCCCGTGAGTTCTACGAGAAGCCCACCGCCGAGCGCAAGCGCAAGAAGGCCGCCGCCGTGAAACGCCATTTCAAGCGCGTTCGCAGCATGCAGTTGCCGAAGAAGCTGTTCTAGGAACGCCTTCGATCGACCGCGCCCGAAGCCCGCCGCCTGCGGGCTTCGTCGCTTCTGACAGCCACCCGCCGGAGCCTGCATGAGCCTGAAGGACCGCATCACCGACGACATGAAGGCCGCCATGCGCGCCAAGGACGCGCCGCGCCTGCTCGCGATCCGCGGCCTGCTCGCCGCGATCAAGCAGCGCGAGGTCGACGAGCGGATCGTCCTCGACGATGCTGCGGTCGTCGCCATCGTCGACAAGCTCGTCAAGCAGCGCAAAGACTCGATCGAGCAGTTCACCGCGGGCGGCCGCCAGGACCTCGTCGACAAGGAGCAGGCCGAGCTGCAGGTGCTCGCCAGCTACCTGCCGGCGCGGCTCGGCGCCGACGAGATCGCCGCCGAAGTGGCCGCCCTCGTCGCCGAGACCGGCGCGAGCAGCGCTGCCGACATGGGCAAGGTCATGGCCGCCGCGAAGGCCCGCTTCGCAGGGCGGGCCGAGATGGGGCTGGTGTCTGCCGCGGTGAAGGCCGCGCTCGCGCGCTGAGTCCGCCGCGCTCACCGAAACGACCGTCGCAGGGAGCCGAGATGACCTTGTCCTTCAGGCCGGTGTCGAACGACGTTTCCGTCGCCCCGCAACTCGGTCCGGAAGCGATGGCCGAAGCCGCGGCGGCCGGATTTCGCAGCGTCATCAACAACCGTCCCGACTTCGAGGGCGGTCCCGACCAGCCGACGTCGGCCAGCGTCGAGGCGGCAGCGCGTGCCGCGGGGCTCGCGTACGCATGGCTGCCGGTGGCGCCGAACGTCCACAGCGACGACGAGATCGCGCGCTTCGCCGAGCTGCTCGCGACGCTGCCCAAGCCCATCCTCGCGTTCTGCCGTTCCGGCGCGCGCTCCACCAAGCTCGTCGTCGCGGCAGGCGCGGCGCGCTGACGCGCTTTGACGCGCGAGGCCGCGCGACGCCGACCTCGCTCTCGTCGCCCGCTGCCCGCCAACGAGAAGCCGGTGCCGATGCCGGCATAGCGCAGGGTCTTGAGACGACGGACCCGATCGCGGGCCGTCCGCCCCGCACCTAGGAGTTTCCCCATCGGCGGACGACAGGCGTCGTGGCGTCGTCGAGCGCAGATACATTAGGCGGCGCTTCGCGGCGGCTTCGCCGCGACGCTTCGAATCCTCGACCGGATGGAGACGCCGTGGCGCCACTGCTCACCCTTTCTCGCCTCATCGATCGCGCCACCGAATGGGTCGGCCGCTGGGTCGCGTGGCTCGTCCTCGCGGCGGTGCTGATCAGCGCGATCAACGCGACCGTTCGCAAGGCGTTCAACACCAGCTCGAACGCCTACCTCGAGATCCAGTGGTACCTGTTCGCGGCCGTGTTCCTGCTCGCCGCGGGCTACACGATGCTGCGCCAGGGGCACGTCAAGATCGACGTGATCTCGGGCCGGTTCTCGAAGCGCACGCAGATCTGGATCGACATCATCGGCCTCGCCTGCTTCGTGCTGCCGCTGGTGTGGACCGTGATCCGGCTGTCGCTTCCGCTCGTCATCCGCGCCTACGACATGAACGAGTACTCGTCGAACGCTGGCGGCCTGATTCGCTGGCCGGTCTTCGCCCTGCTGCCGCTCGGCTTCGCGCTCCTCGGCATCCAGGCCATTTCCGAGCTGATCAAGCGGATCGCGTTCCTGCGCGGCCTCATTCCCGACCCGACGCAAAAGCCCGAGGGCAAGAGCGACGAAGAACAGCTCGCGGAATTCATGCGGCTCAAGAGTGAAGCCGCGGCGCGCGAGCAAGCTGCGTTGGGGCAGAAGTCATGATGCACTTCCTCGCCTCGAACATGGCGCCGATCATGTTCGGCAGCCTGATCGTCTTCCTGCTCTTCGGCTATCCCGTCGCCTTCTCGCTCGGCGCCTGCGGCCTCTTCTTCGGCATCGTCGGCGTCGAGATGGGCCTCATGCCGCAGACGCTGCTGCAGGCCTTGCCGCTGCGCATCTTCGGCATCATGCAGAACGACACGCTCCTCGCGATCCCGTTCTTCACGCTGATGGGCCTGATCCTCGAGCGCTCCGGCATGGCCGAGGACCTGCTCGACACGATCGGCCAGCTGTTCGGGCCGATCCGCGGCGGCCTCGCCTACGCGGTGATCCTGGTCGGCGCCATGCTCGCCGCGACGACCGGTGTCGTCGCCGCGTCGGTGATCTCGATGGGGCTGATCTCGCTGCCGATCATGCTGCGCTACGGCTACGACCGGCGCCTGGCGAGCGGCGTCATCGCCGCGTCGGGGACGCTGGCGCAGATCATCCCGCCGTCGCTCGTCCTCATCGTCCTCGCCGACCAGCTCGGGCGCAGCGTCGGCGACCTCTACAAGGGTGCGTTCATCCCCGGCTTCACCCTGACGGCGCTCTACATCGCCTACGTGCTCGTCGTGAGCATCATCCGCCCGAGCTGGACGCCGGCGCTGCCGAGCGAAGCGCGGACGATCCGCGAGGACGACGGCAGCCCGGGGCTGCGCTCGCTCGGCGTTCTCGTCCTGCTGTCGGTCGGCGCGGCGCTCGTCTTCGCCAAGACCCGGCCGGAGAGCACGCCCACCGACGAGCTGATCGTCGTCTCGATGTGCGTCGGCGTCGGTGTCGCCTTCTTGCTTGCCGTCGCCAACCGGATGCTCGGCATGCACCTCCTATCGCGCATGGCGGAGCGCGTGACCTTCGTCCTGATCCCGCCGCTGGCGCTCATCTTCCTCGTCCTCGGCACGATCTTTCTCGGCGTCGCGACGCCGACCGAAGGCGGCGCCATGGGCGCCACGGGCGCGCTGGTGATGGCGGTGGCACGACGCCGGCTCGACATGCCGCTGCTGCGCCAGGCGATGGACACGACGATGAAGATCTCGAGCTTCGTGCTCTTCATCCTGATCGGCTCGACGGTGTTCAGCCTGTCGTTCCAGGCGGTCGACGGGCCGATCTGGGTCGAGCACCTGCTGACCAGCCTGCCGGGCGGCCAGCTGGGCTTTCTCATCGTCGTCAACATCCTGATCTTCTTCCTGGCCTTCTTCCTCGACTTCTTCGAGCTCTCGTTCATCGTCATCCCGCTGATCGCGCCGGTGGCGGACAAGCTCGGCATCGACCTGGTCTGGTTCGGCGTGCTCCTCGCGGTGAACATGCAGACCTCGTTCATGCACCCGCCGTTCGGCTTCGCGCTCTTCTACCTGCGCAGCGTCGCGCCGGGCAACGACTACGACGACCGCATCACCTCGCGACGGATCAGCCGCGTCACCACGGGCCAGATCTACTGGGGCGCGGTGCCGTTCGTGATCATCCAGATCGTCATGGTCGGCCTCATCATCGCCTTCCCCAAGCTGGTCTCCAGCGGGCTCGGCAAGGAGCCGACGGTGGACGTCGACAAGGCGTTCCAGCAGATGCAGATGCAGAAGCAGAACGAGCCGGCGCGCGACGCGCCGCCGATGTTCGGCAGCCCACCCGCGTCCTCTGCCGCGCCGGCGGGCGCGGAGTCTTCGGCGCCGCCGGCGTCAGCCGACCAACCGACGCAGAGCTCGGACGACGAGGCGATGAAGCGATTGCTCGAGTCGATGCAAGGCGACAAGGCCAAGAAGCCCTAGGGCGAAGAAGAGGCGCGGCGAGCGCGCCAAGAAAAATCCCCGCCGAGGCGGGGATCTTCTTCGTGCCGCGCGCGCCCGACGACGGGCGCCCTTCGGTCAGAGCTTTTGCGCCTGCATGAAGTCGTCGAAGCCGGCTTCGGTGAAGCGGAACCACAGGTTCGCGTCGCGGCGCCACGTCTGGAAGTCGGCGTAGATCTTCTTCCAGTCGGCGTTGCTGCCGTTGAGCTCGGCGTAGATCTCGCCCGCCGCCTTGAAGGAGCCTTCCATCATGTCCTTCGGGAAGCGGAACAGCTTCGTCCCCTGGCTGACCAGCGTCTTCAGCGCCTGCGGATTGCGGTAGTCGTACTTCGCGAGCATGTCGACGTGGGCGAGCGCTGCAGCCGACTCGACCATGGCCTTGTACTCGGCAGACAGGCCTTCCCACGCCTTGTTGTTGATGAAGAAGTCGAGTTGCGGCCCGCCTTCCCACCAGCCGGGGTAGTAGTAGTTCGGAGCGACCTTGTTGAAGCCGAGCTTGAGGTCGTCGTACGGTCCCACCCACTCGCCCGCGTCGATCGTGCCCTTCTCGAGCGCCTGGTAGATCTCGCCGCCGGGGATGTTCTGCGGCACGCCGCCGATGCGCTCGATGATCTTGCCGCCGAAGCCGCCGATCCGGAACTTCAGGCCCTTGATGTCGGCGATCGACTTGATCTCCTTGCGGAACCAGCCGCCCATCTGCGCGCCGGTATTGCCGCCGGGGAAGTTGACGATGTTGTACTTGGCGTAGAACTCGCGCATCAGCTTGAGGCCGTTGCCCTCGTACATCCACGCCGACATCTGCCGCGCGTTCAGGCCGAACGGGATCGCGCAGCCGAGCGCGAAGACGGGATCCTTGCCGAAGAAGTAGTACGGCGCGGTGTGGGCCACTTCGACGGTCGCGTTCTGAACGCCGTCGACGACGCCGAACGCCGGCATCAGCTCGCCGGCCGCATGGACGGAGATCTGGAACTTGCCCGAGGTCATCTCGCCCATCTTCTTGGCGAACACCTCGGCGGCGCCGAAGATCGTGTCGAGCGAGCGCGGGAAGCTCGAGGCGATGCGCCAGCGGATGTTCGCCTGGGCATGGACGATCGCCGGCGCCGCGCCGGCGGCGAGGACGCCGGCCAGGCCGGTCTTGTGGATGAACGAACGACGCTGCATCAAGGTCTCCATGGGTGCGGGAATTCGGAACGCGCCGCATTCTAGGAACGGCCCTCCGGCCGATTCCCCGGGATTTACCCGCTCGCCGCAGGACAAACGGGCATTCCGCACAGCAGGCCGGCCGCGCCCGACCTCGGCTCAGTCGCCGGCGATCTTCATCTTGCCGATCAGCACCGAGCCGATCGTCTTGCTGCCCATGGTGTACGCGTCGGCACCAACCGCTTCGATCGACGCGAACATCTCGCGCAGATTGCCCGCGATGGTCACCTCGTGCACCGGGAACGCGATCTTGCCGTTCTCGACCCAGAAGCCGGCGGCGCCGCGCGAGTAGTCGCCGGTCACGTAGTTGATGCCCTGCCCCATCAGCTCGATCACGAAGAAGCCGCGGCCGAGCTTGCCGAGCATCGCCTCGAGGTCGTCGCCCGGCGCGGTTCGCCGCGAGGTGAGCGTCAGGTTGTGCGACCCGCCGGCGTGGCCGGTCGTTCGCATGCCGAGCTTGCGCGCCGAATAGCTCGACAGGAAGTAGCTGCCGACGACGCCGGCATCGACGATCTGCGCCGGCCGCGTCGCCACGCCCTCGTCGTCGAAGGGCGCACTGCCCTTGCCGCGCGGCGCATGCGGATCCTCGCGGACGTCGACGTGCTCCGGCAGGACGCGCTTGCCGAGGCTGTCGAGGAGGAACGTCGACTTGCGATAAAGCGCGCCGCCGCTCGTCGCCTGCACGTAAGCGCCCAGCAGCCCCGACGCGAGCGCCGACTCGTACAGCACCGGCACCTCGCAGGTCTTGATCTTGCGCGAAGCCAGGCGCGAGAGGGCGCGCTCAGCCGCGTAGCGGCCGACCGCCTCGGGCGCGGCGAGCTCGTCGGGCGAACGCATCGAGCTGTACCAGGCGTCGCGCTGCATGTCGTCGCCGCTGGTCCCGGGCAGCGACGCGATCGGCGCGACCGAGATCGAATGGCGCGAACTCGCGTAGCCGGCGCCGAAGCCGCGCGTGTTGCCGGCGTAGAAATGCG
>DATIDZ010000158.1:0-3019 GCA_035456045.1 Caldimonas sp. | reverse complement strand
CATGTCGAACACCTCGAGGCCGGTCTGGTGCACCAGGTGCTTCTCGCCGGCATCGACACTGCGGATGCCGATCTGGCGAATGCTCTTGGGGTTGATCGCCGGCACCCTGCCGCCGATCTCGATCAGCTCCTTGGGCCCGTGGCCGCACAGCACGGCGACCGGCATGCCGTGGATGTTGCCGCTCGGCGTGAGGACGTCGGTGTTGAAGTCGGCATGGGCGTCGAGCCAGAGGACGCGCAGCTTCTTGCCGGCTTCCCGGCAGTGGCGCGCCACCGCGCTGATCGAGCCGATGCCCAGGCTGTGATCGCCGCCGAGCAGGATCGGCATGCGGCCGCCGGCGAGCTCCGCGTGGACGGCGTCGTGGACGGTGCGGTTCCAGGCGGCGACGGCGTCGAGATGGCGGTAGCCCTCGTGCGGCGGCTGCCAGGGATTGGCCGGCCCGCCGAGGTTGCCGCGGTCGACGACGTCGAGGCCATGGCCGACCAGCACCGGGCCGATGTTCGCGACGCGCAGCGCTTCCGGGCCCATGCTCGCGCCGCGCACGCCGGCGCCGATGTCGGTCGGCGCGCCGATGAGGCTGACGAGGCGGTTCATGCGGGACGGCGGGCTAGACGTCGAGCGCGAGCTCGCCCGGCTGGTCGTAGCCGTACTCGGCGACCAGCAGCGCCCAGGCTTCCTCGGCGGTCTCGACGAAGTGGAACAGGCGGGTGTCCTCGGCCGCGATCATTCCCGTCTCGATCAGCAGGTCGAAGTCGATCAGGCGCGTCCAGAACTCGCGCCCGAAGAGAAGGATCGGCCGCATCCGCGACTTGCCGGTCTGCACCAGCGTCAGCACCTCGAACAGCTCGTCGAGCGTGCCGAAGCCGCCCGGAAAGCAGACGAGGGCGATCGCGCGCATCAGGAAGTGCATCTTGCGCAGCGCGAAGTAGTGGAACTGGAAGCAGAGCTCGGGCGTGATGTAGCGGTTGGGCACCTGCTCGTGGGTGAGCACGATGTTGAGGCCGACGCTCTTGCCGCCGACCTCGAAGGCGCCGCGGTTGCCCGCTTCCATGATCCCCGGGCCGCCGCCGGTGACGACGTAGATCGGCTTGTCGAGCGAGGCCGAGCGGCGCGTCACGATGGCGGCGAAGCGACGCGCCTCCTCGTAGAAGCGGGACATCGAGACGCGCGTCTGGGCCGCCTTCAGAGCCTTTGCATCGCCGCTTTCGCGCGCTCCGGCCAGCTCCAGCTCGGCGACCTCGGGCGCGACGATGCGAGCGCTGCCGAACAGGACGATCGTCGTCTCGACACCGAGCTCGTCCTGCACCAGCTCGGGCTTGAGCAGCTCGAGCTGCAGGCGGATCGGGCGCAGCTCCTCGCGCAGGAGAAAGTCGACGTCGGTGAAGGCGAGGCGGTACGCGCTCTCGGGCCCTTCGTAGCGGGCGTTCGGGCTGACGACTTCCTTTTCGGCATCTTCCTGCGCGGTCGGGAAGGTGCGCACGGCGGCGGCGCTGGGCTTGTCCATCGCCGGCTAGCTTACGGCAAGCGCTCGCGCCGACGGGGCGGCAGGCCGTGCGATAGGTCCGCTAGCATGGTCGAAAGATCGAACGAGGAGCCCGCCTTGATCCATTGCGTATTGCACGACGCCGGCGACACGGTCGCGGTGGTCGTCGTCGAGGGCGTCACCGCCGGCACGCCGATGACCGGCTGGGTGATGGACGACGACCGCACGATCGCGCTCGAGGCGCGCCAGGACATCCCGATCGGCCACAAGGTCGCGCTGAAGGACATGGCGCCCGGCGACACCGTCGTCAAGTACGGCATCGACATGGGCAAGGTGGTCGCGCCGATCCGGCGCGGCGAGCACGCCCACGTCCACAACGTCAAGACCAAGCGCTGGTAGGAGCTCGCTCCCATGACCGTCGTCGCGAAAGACACCACGTTCCTCGGCTACCGGCGCGAGAACGGGCGCGTCGGCGTCCGCAACCTCGTCATCGTGCTGCCGCTCGACGATCTGTCGAACGCTGCCGCCGAGGCGGTCGCGCACAACATCAAGGGTGCCCTGGCGATCCCGCATCCCTACGGGCGGCTCCAGTTCGGCGCCGACCTCGAGCTGCACTTCCGCACGCTGATCGGCGCGGGCTGCAATCCGAACGTCGCCGCGGTCGTCGTCATCGGGATCGAGGACGGCTGGACGAAGAAGGTCGTGGACGGCATCGCCGCGACCGGCAAGCCCGTCGCCGGCTTCGGCATCGAGGGCCACGGCGACCACGACACGATCATGCGGGCGTCGAAGGCGGCGCGCGAGTACGTGCAATGGGCGAGCGAGAAGCAGCGCGAGCCGTGCCCCATCGCCGAGCTGTGGGTGTCGACCAAGTGCGGCGAGAGCGACACGACCTCGGGCTGCGGTGCCAACCCGACCGTCGGCAACGCCTTCGACAAGCTCCATGCGCTGGGTACCTACCTGTGCTTCGGCGAGACGACCGAGCTGACGGGGGGCGAGCAGATCGTCGCCGCCCGCTGCGCCAACGACGAGGTGCGCCGGCGCTTCATGTTCATGTTCGACCGCTACCAGGACGTCATCAACCGGCACAAGACGAGCGACCTCTCCGACTCGCAGCCCACGAAGGGCAACATCGCGGGAGGCCTCACGACGATCGAGGAGAAGGCGCTCGGCAACATCCAGAAGATCGGCCGCAAGTGCGTCGTCGACGGCGTCCTCGACAAGGCCGAGATGCCAACGCATCCGGGCCTTTGGTTCATGGACAGCTCCTCGGCCGCCGCGGAAATGGTGACGCTGCTCGCCGCCGCCGGCTTCGTCGTGCATTTCTTCCCGACGGGGCAGGGCAACGTCATCGGCAACCCGATCCTGCCGGTGATCAAGCTGACGGCGAACCCGCGCACGCAGCGCACGATGTCGGAGCACATCGACGTCGACGTTTCCGGCCTGTTGAGGAAAGAAATGACCCCGGATCAGGCCGGCGACAAATTGCTCGAATGCATGTTCCGCACGGCCAACGGCCGCCTCACCGCGGCCGAG
>DATIDZ010000157.1:0-5731 GCA_035456045.1 Caldimonas sp. | reverse complement strand
CCCTCGGCACCGCCATGGCCGGTATTCGCAAGGCCAATCGACGTGACGTCACCATCGTCACGCTCGACCCCGGCGCCTCGGTCGCCGGCGTCTTCACCGCGAACCGCTTTTGCGCCGCGCCCGTGCAGCTGTGCCGGGAGCATCTTGCCGCCGGCGGCGGTGTTCGAGCCATCCTGGTCAATACCGGCAACGCCAACGCCGGCACGGGCGCCGACGGGCTGGCGCGTGCGCGGTCGACCTGCGCGGCGCTGGCGCGTCTGCTGGGTTGCCGGCCGGAGCAGGTGCTGCCGTTCTCGACCGGCGTGATCATGGAAACCCTGCCCCACGAGCGCATCGAGGCGGCGCTGCCTGCGGCGCTCGCCGATGCCCGGCCGGACGGCTGGGCGCTCGCCGCCGAGGCGATCATGACGACCGACACGGTGCCCAAGGCGGCGTCGCTGCGCCTGCAGATCGGTGGCCGGACGGTTACCGTCACCGGCATCAGCAAGGGCGCCGGCATGATCCATCCCAACATGGCGACGATGCTCGGCTTCGTCGCCACCGATGCGGCCGTCGATCCGTCGCTGATGCAGCGCCTCGTCCGGGAGGCGGCCGACGAGTCGTTCAATGCCATCACCATCGATGGCGACACCTCGACCAACGACTCGTTCGTCCTCGTCGCCACCCATCGCGCCGGCAATGCGCCGGTGCGCGACCTCGAGAGCGGCGACGGTCGGCTGCTGCGCGATGCGGTCGTCGAGGTCTCGCGCCGGCTCGCCCAGGCGATCGTGCGCGACGGCGAGGGCGCGACGAAGTTCATCACCGTGCGGGTCGAGGGCGGCGCCAGCGTCGCGGAGTGCCGGCAAGTCGCCTTCGCCATCAGCCATTCGCCGCTCGTCAAGACAGCGTTCTTCGCCAGCGACCCCAACCTCGGCCGCATCCTCGCCGCCGTCGGCTACGCCGGCATCGCCGACCTCGACCAGACTCGCATCGACCTCTTCCTCGACGACGTCCACGTCGTCGAAGGCGGCGGTCGCAAGGCGAGCTATCGCGAGGAAGACGGCCAGCGCGTCATGAAGCAGAGCGAGATCATCGTCCGCGTCGACCTCCACCGCGGCAGCGCCGCGACGACGGTGTGGACCTGCGACCTGAGCTACGACTACGTCAAGATCAACGCGGACTACCGCTCCTGATCGTCGTCGCCCGTGGCCTGCCCGTGGGCACGCCGCAACGCGAGTGACTTATTCACTTGTCGCCTGTCTGGCGCGGCTGCTACGATCTCTCCTCCTTGAAAGCCCGCACCCCATGAACACGCCTCGCCACCCCATCGTCCGCAGCGCCTTCGGCGCCGCCTGGTCGCTGGCGCTCGGCATGGGCGGCGCCGCGGGCAAGCGCGAAGCGGGCAACGGCCCGGCGCCGATCTAGCCTCTCTCAGCTCTTCGATCGAAGGCCGCTGAGGGATCAGCGGAAAAACCGATCGACTTTCAGTTTTTTCGCTTTTGGGCCTCGCGCCCGTCCAGGCACCCTTCACGAGAGGGCGCCGCGAAAGAAGAAAGAGTTGGGTGAACCATGAACACGTGGTTGCCGAGTCCGACAAGCTGGATCGCTTCCGCACGGCGCCTGCTGCCGGCGCTGCCTGCGCACGACCTGCTGCGCGATCTCGCCTACCGGCGCCTCTGGGCGTCGATCCTCATCAGCTCGTTCGGCGGGCAGGTGACGATGCTCGCCCTGCCGCTCACGGCCGTCCTGCTGCTCCACGCGAGCCCGACGCAGATGGGCCTGCTGACGGCGATGGAGCTCGTGCCGTTCGTGCTGTTCTCGCTGCCGGTCGGCGTCTGGCTCGATCGCGTCAGCAAGCTCCCCGTCTACATCGTCGGCGAGCTGACGATCGGTGCCGTCGTCGCCAGCGTGCCTCTGGCCTGGTGGGCCGGCTGGCTGTCGATCGAATGGCTGTACGTCTGCGGCTTCGTGATCGGCACCGTCTACACGATCGCGGGCAGCGCGGCGCAGATCGTCCTCACCCAGGTCGTCTCGCGCGACCGGCTGGTCGAGGCGCACGCCAAGAATGCGCTCGCGTCGTCGGGCGCCGAGGTCGCGGGCCCAGGCCTGGCCGGCGCGCTGATCAAGCTCGTCGGCGCGCCGCTGGCGCTGCTCGTCGACGCGGTGATGGTCGCTGTCTCGGCCGCGATCCTGCGCGGCATCCGCGTCGCCGAGACGCCGCGCGAGCTTCCCGCGGGCGGCAAGCCCGGGCAGCGCTTCTGGCTCGACCTGAAGCAGGGCGTTCGCTTCGTCGCCCGTCATCGCCTGCTCGTCGCGCTGGCGATCGCCGTCGGCTGCTGGCAGGCCTGTCACCAGGCGGCGACCGTCGTGCAGATCCTGTTCGCGACGCGAACGCTCGGCCTGTCGGAGCAGGCGATCGGCCTTTGCTTCACCGGCATGGGCGTCGGCACGGTGCTGGCGAGCGTGTTCGGCAACCGCATCAGTCGCAGCATCGGCCCCGGACCGTGCCTGCTGCTCGGCTTCGCCGTGTGCGGCGCCGGCTGGCTGCTGCTCGCGTTCGCGCCGGCCAACGCCTGGGGCGTCGCCGCGTTCGCGCTGATGCTGATGATGTTCTCGACCGGCGCGGTCTTCATCTTCATCAACTTTCTCGCCCTGCGCCAGGCCGTCACGCCGCCGCCGCTGCTCGGCCGCATGACGAGCACGATGCGCTGGCTGATCCTGATCCCGGCCGGCCCCGGCGCGCTGCTCGGCGGCTGGCTCGGCGAGCACGTCGGCCTGCGCGCGTCGCTCGCGGTGGCGGGAACGGGCGCACTGCTGCTCGCCGCCGTCGCCTGGCAGTCGAGCGTGATCCGGCGCGTGCGCGAGCTGCCGGCGGCCGAGCAGATCGACGACGCGCTCGGCGCCGAGGCCGATGTCGGCGGCCGCGTCGCCACCACCTGAGAACGTCATGGAACCGATCCTGATCGACGTCCCGGAGCGCATCGAGACCGAGCGCCTCGTCCTGCGGTCTCCTCGTGCGGGCGACGGCCCGCTCGTCAACGACGCGATCGTCGCGTCGCACGCGGAGCTCGCGCCATGGATGCCGTGGGCCGGGACGCCGCCGAGCGTCGACGAGTCCGAAGCGCACTGCCGCCGCCAGCAGGCGCGCTTTCTCCTGCGCGAGGACTTCGTCTTCCTCATGTTCGTTCGCGACGCGGCGGGTGCAGAAGGCGAGCTCGTCGGCGGCACCGGTCTGCACCGCATCGACTGGACGCTGCGCAAGTTCGAGGTCGGCTACTGGCGGAAGACCGGCTGCCACGGCCGCGGCTTCGTCACCGAGGCCGTGCGGGCGCTGGCCCGCCTGGCCTTCGACAGTCTCGACGCGCGCCGGGTCGAGATCCGGATGGACGACAACAACGCGGCGAGCTGGCGCGTGGCCGAGCGCGCCGGCTTCACCCTC
Source organism: Caldimonas sp. (assembly GCA_035456045.1). GTDB lineage: Bacteria > Pseudomonadota > Gammaproteobacteria > Burkholderiales > Burkholderiaceae_C > Schlegelella_A. Next base: position 2,313 of record DATIDZ010000157.1, on the reverse strand, counting down.
GAGGCGCTGCTCCGCTTCGATTCGGCGACTCCGGCGGGCGAGCCGCGCAGCACGCGGATCTACGCGCGGGTGCGCGGCGCCGAGGAGCCGATCGCGATCACGGCCTAGCGCATTGCCGCGGCGGCTTCAGTCGACGAAGCGGGCGCCGGGCGAGAAGCGATCGACGGCGTCGGTGACGATGCCGTCGATGCCGAGCGCGTCGAGTCGTCGCGCCTCGGCTGGATCGTTGACCGTGTAGACGAGGGCGCGCAGGCCGGCGCCATGGACCGCCGCGAGCGTCGCGGCGTCGAGCACCGCGTGGTTCGTGACCACGGCGACGCAGCCGAGCTCCTTCGCTACGTCGAGCCAGCCGGTGGGCAAGGTGTCGAGAAGGATCGCGCGCGGCAGGTGCGGCGCCGCGTCGCGTGCGCCCTGCAGCGCCGCCGGCTGGAACGAGGTGAGCAGCGGCGGCAGCGTCGCGCCAGACCAGAGCGTCGCCGCCATCGCCGCGACCGCGCGGCCCGTTTCGCGCTCGCTGCCGGGCGACGGCTTGATCTCGACGTCGAGCGCGAACTCGTTGCGCAGGCAGAAGCGGGCGATCGCCGCGAAGCTCGCGACCGGCTCGCCGGCAAAGCGCCGGCTGTGCCAGGCCCCGGCGTCGAGCCGCGAGAGCTCGTGCCAGGTCAGCGCCGCGGCCGGCCCGTGGCCCGACGTCGTTCGTTGCAGCGTCGCGTCGTGCAGGAGGAAAGGAACGCCGTCGGATGACAACTTGACGTCGCATTCGAACGCCCGGTAGCCGTACGACGCTCCGAGGCGGAACGCGGACAGCGTGTTCTCCGGCGCCAGCTTGCCGGCGCCGCGATGGGCGATCCAGCGGGGATACGGCCAGGGGTCGGTCATCACGCTGGATTGTCGCGCCGGACGGTCGCGACGGACGACGACCCGGAACGCGGTCTGCGCGGCGCCTCAGGCGCCGACGCGCGCGGTCGTGGCCGCGTCGAACCAGTGCACGTGCGACGGCGCGGCATGGATCGCGACGATATCGCCGACGTTCGGATGCGGCAGGGTCGCGTCGAGGCGCGCGGTGAAGAGCGTCTCGCCGAGCAGGCCGTAGACGAGGCGCTCGGCGCCGAGCATCTCGAGCGCCTGCACGCGCAGCGGCCACGCCGCGGCGCTCAGGTCGCTGCCGATCTCGACGTGCTCGGGCCGAACGCCCATCACCAGCTCGCCCGCGCGCGGCGCCGGCGTCGCCAGCGGCAGCAGCTGTCCGCCGGCGGTGAAGCCCGCGCCTTCGGCGTGGCCGCGCACGAGGTTCATCGGCGGCGAGCCGATGAAGCCGGCGACGAAGGTGGTCGCCGGCCGGTGGTAGACCTCGTCGGGCGTGCCGATCTGCTCCATCCGGCCGGCGTTCATGACGATCATCCGCTCGGCGAGCGTCATCGCCTCGACCTGGTCGTGGGTGACGAAGAGCGAGGTCGTGCGCAGCTCGCGGTGCAGCTTCTGGATCTCGAGCCGGGTCTGCGCGCGCAGCTTGGCGTCGAGGTTGGAGAGCGGCTCGTCGAACAGGAAGACGGCCGGCTGGCGGACGATCGCGCGGCCCATGGCGACGCGCTGCCGCTGGCCGCCGGAGAGCTCGCGCGGCTTCCTCAGCAGGAACGGGGCGAGCTCGAGGATGCCCGCGGCCTTGTCGACGCGCGCCCTGATCTCGGCGTCGGGCACCTTCGCGATCTTCAGGCCGTACGCCATGTTCGCGTAGACCGTCATGTGCGGATAGAGCGCGTAGTTCTGGAACACCATCGCGATGTCGCGCTCGGACGGCTCGAGGTTGTTGACGACGCGGCCGGCGATCGAGATCTCGCCGCCGGTGATCTCCTCGAGCCCGGCCACCATGCGCAGCAGCGTCGACTTGCCGCAGCCCGACGGCCCGACGATGACGACGAACTCGCCGTCGGCGATGTCGGCGCTGACGCCGTGGATGACGGGGTTCGCCTTCGGGCCGAAGCCGTAGCGCTTGACGACGTTGCGAAGCGAGATCGCGCCCATCAGGTCTTCATTTCTCCGTGTCCACCAGGCCCTTGATGAACCAGCGCTGCATGAAGATCACGATCAGCGCGGGCGGCAGCATGGCGAGCATCGCCGTCGCCATCACCAGGTTCCACTGCTGCGCCGCCTCGCCGCCGCTGATCATCCGCTTGATGCCGATGACGACGGGGTACATGTCCTCGTTCGTCGTGACAAGCAGCGGCCAGAGGTACTGGTTCCAGCCGTAGATGAACTGGATGACGAAGAGCGCGGCGATCGAGGTCGCCGAGAGCGGCACCAGGACGTCCTTGA
>DATIDZ010000156.1:0-2525 GCA_035456045.1 Caldimonas sp. | reverse complement strand
TGCCGTGGCACGTCGGGCAGGTCTGTTGGATGCTGAAGAAGCCCTGGCGCATCTGCACCGTGCCGGCGCCGTGGCACGAGGTGCACGTGATCGGGTTCGTTCCCGGCTTGGCGCCGTTGCCCTTGCAGGTCTCGCAGGTCTCGTACGACGGGATGCGGATCTGCGTTTCCTTGCCGTGCGCCGCCTCCTCGAGCGTGATCTCCATCGCGTAGCTGAGGTCGCTGCCGCGGTAGACCTGCTGGCCGCCGGCGCCGCGGCCGCGGGCGTTGCCGAAGATGTCGCCGAAGATGTCGCCGAACGCCTCGGCGAAGCCGCCGAAGCCTTCTGCGCCGCGGCCGAGGTTCGGGTCGACGCCCGCGTGGCCGTATTGATCGTACGCAGCGCGCTTCTGCGAGTCGGAGAGCATCTCGTAGGCTTCCTTGGCCTCCTTGAAGCTTTCCTCCGCGGCCTTCGACGCCGAGCCCTGGTTGCGGTCGGGGTGATGCTTCATCGCCAGCTTGCGATAAGCCTTCTTGATCTCCTCGTCGGACGCGTTCTTCGCGACGCCGAGCACCTCGTAGTAGTCGCGCTTTGCCATGAATCCCGCTCGCTCCCTCGTCTGTCCCACGCACAAACGCCGCGTCGAGGGTCAGGCCCGGCCCGATCCCTCGACGCGGCGAGTCAATACGACGGCATCGCCGCTGGATCAACCCTTCTTGACTTCCTTGAACTCCGCATCGACGACATCGTCGTCGCTGCGTGCCGACTGCGTCTCGGCCTGCGCACCGCCGCCCGGGCCGCCTGCCGCCGCCGACGCGCCACCGGCCGCTGCCTGCTGCGCCGCCTGCGCCTCGGCGTAGACCTTCTCGCCGAGCTTCTGGCTCGCCGTCATCAGCGCCTCGGTCTTCGCTTCTATCGTCGCCTTGTCGTCCGACTTGAGCGATTCCTCGACCTCCTTGAGCGCCGACTCGATCTTCTCCTTCTCGCCCGCGTCGAGCTTCTCGCCGTGCTCGGCGAGGCTCTTGCGAACGCTGTGGATCATCGCATCGGCGGCGTTGCGGGCCTGGATGACCTCGAGCTTCTTCTTGTCGTCGGCCGCGTTCAGCTCGGCGTCCTTCACCATCTGCTGGATCTCGGCTTCCGACAGGCCCGAGTTCGCCTTGATGGTGATCTTGTTCTCCTTGCCGGTCGCCTTGTCCTTGGCGCCGACGTGCAGGATGCCGTTGGCGTCGATGTCGAAGGTGACCTCGATCTGCGGCATGCCGCGCGGCGCCGGCGCGATGCCCTCGAGGTTGAACTCGCCGAGCGACTTGTTGCCCGACGCCATCTCGCGCTCGCCCTGGTAGACCTTGATCGTCACCGCCGGCTGGTTGTCGTCGGCGGTCGAGAAGGTCTGCGAGAACTTGGTCGGGATGGTCGTGTTCTTCTGGATCATCTTCGTCATCACGCCGCCGAGCGTCTCGATGCCGAGCGAGAGCGGGGTGACGTCGAGCAGCAGCACGTCCTTGCGGTCGCCCGTCAGCACCTGGCCCTGAATGGCAGCACCGACCGCGACGGCCTCGTCCGGATTCACGTCCTTGCGCGGCTCGCGACCGAAGAACTCCTTCACCTTCTCCTGCACCTTGGGCATGCGCGTCATGCCGCCGACCAGGATGACGTCGTTGATGGCGCCGACCGCGACGCCGGCGTCCTTGATCGCCGTGCGGCAGGGAGCGATGGTGCGTTCGATCAGGTCCTCGACCAGCGCTTCGAGCTTGGCACGCGACAACCGGATGTTGAGGTGGCGTGGGCCCGACGCGTCAGCCGTCACGTAGGGCAGGTTGATGTCGGTCTGGGCGCTCGAGCTGAGCTCGATCTTGGCCTTCTCGGCCGCTTCCTTCAGACGCTGTAGCGCGAGCACGTCCTTGCCGAGATCGACGCCCTGGTCCTTCTTGAACTCGGAAATGATGTAGTCGATGATGCGTTGGTCGAAGTCTTCGCCGCCGAGGAACGTGTCCCCGTTGGTCGACAGCACCTCGAACTGCATCTCGCCCTCGACGTCGGCGATCTCGATGATCGAGATGTCGAAGGTGCCGCCGCCGAGGTCGTAGACCGCGATCTTGCGGTCGCCCTTGCCCTGCTTGTCGAGGCCGAAGGCGAGCGCGGCCGCGGTCGGCTCGTTGATGATGCGCTTGACGTCGAGGCCGGCGATGCGGCCGGCGTCCTTGGTCGCCTGGCGCTGCGCGTCGTTGAAGTACGCGGGCACGGTGATCACCGCGTCGGTGACCTTCTCGCCGAGGTAGTCCTCGGCCGTCTTCTTCATCTTGCGCAGGATCTCGGCCGAGATCTGCTGCGCCGCGAGCTTCTCGCCGCGCACCTCGACCCAGGCGTCGCCGTTGTCGGCGGCGACGATCTTGTAGGGCATCAGGCCGATGTCCTTCTGCACTTCCTTCTCGGTGAACTTGCGGCCGATCAGCCGCTTCACCGCGTACAGCGTGTTCTTCGGGTTCGTCACGGCCTGGCGCTTCGCCGACGCGCCGACCAGGATCTCGCCGTCGTCCTGGTAG
>DATIDZ010000155.1:0-5024 GCA_035456045.1 Caldimonas sp. | reverse complement strand
CGAGCCGCCGAGCTTGAGCCTGACCTGGCCCGGGATGAGGTCGAGCTCGTCGTGGGCCACGAGGATCTCGCTCGGCTCGATCTTGAAGAACCGCGCCAACGCCGCGACGGACTTGCCCGACAGGTTCATGAAGGTCGTCGGCTCGAGCAGCCAGACGGCACGGCCTGAGACGTTGGCGCGCGCCGCCATCCCGAAATAGCTTCGCTCGGGAGCGAGCGAGACCTTGAGGCGACGGGCGAGTTCGTCGACGAACCAGAACCCGGCGTTGTGACGCGTCGCAGCGTAGTCGGAACCGGGGTTGCCGAGGCCGGCGATGAGTCGAATCATGATGGAGCCATTATCGAAGGGCGAGCGCACAAAAAAGCCCCGCCGAGGCGGGGCTCGAGTCCCCTCGTCGAGGGGCTACTTCTTGTTCTGCTTTTCGTTCTTCTTGGCCTTGGTCGGTGCTGCGGGCGCCGCCGCGACCACCGGCGCCGGCGCGACTTCCTCGACCTCGGCAGCCTGGACGTTCGCCGACACGATCACCGGGTTCGGCTTGCCGTGCGTGACGACCTTGGTTCCCGCCGGAAGCTCGATGTCGCTCACGTGAAGCGACTGGCCCTTGGTCAGGTTGCCGAGGTCGACGGTGATGAACTCCGGCAGCTGCGAGGCGAGGCACTGGATGTTGATCTCGTTGACGATGTGGTTGACGACGCACGCATCGGTCTTCACCGCCGGCGAGTTCTCCTCGTTGACGTAGTGCAGCGGCACCTTCTTGGTGACCTTCGTCGTCGCATCCACCCGCTGGAAGTCGACGTGCATGACGATCGGCCGGAACGGGTGCATCTGATAGTCGCGCAGCAGGACCTGCTCGGTCTTGCCGGCGAGCTCCATGTCGAGCAGCGACGAGTGGAACGCCTCCTTCTTCAGCGCGAAGAAGAGGGCGTTGTGATCGAGCTCGATCATGGCCGGCGTGCCGGCGCCGTAGACGATGCCCGGGACCTTTTGCGCGTTGCGCAGGCGGCGGCTCGCTCCGGTCCCCTGCACAGTGCGCTCGTAAGCGGTGAATTTCATCTCGACTCCAAAAAGTGAAGGCCCGCGACCAGGCGCTTCGAACAACGGGGCGAAGCCCCGCAACCTGAAAAGGGCTTCGCGCAGCGAAGCCCGCTTGTCCGACTAAAAGTTGCTGTTCTGCTCCGCGAAGAGGGAGGTCACCGACTCGCCATCCGAGATGCGGCGGATCGTCTCCGCGAACAGGAACGCCACCGAGAGCTGCCGCACCTTGGCGCACTTCTTCCCGTCGGCGGCAAGCGGAATCGTGTCGGTGACGACTACCTCGTCGAGTTTGGAGGCCTGGATGCGCTCGATCGCCGGTCCGGAGAAGACCGCGTGCGTGCAGTACGAGTACACCTTCTTCGCGCCGCGCTCCTTGAGCACGTCGGCCGCCTTCACCAGCGTCCCGGCGGTGTCGATCATGTCGTCCATGATCACGCAGTTGCGGCCCTCGATCTCGCCGATGACGTGCATGATCTCCGACACGTTCGCCTTCGGCCGCCGCTTGTCGATGATCGCCAGGTCGCAGCCGGCCTGCTTGGCCAGCGCCCGCGCGCGGACGACGCCGCCCACGTCGGGCGAGACGACGACGAGGTCGTCGTAGCGCTTGCTCTGCAGGTCCGACAGCAGCACCGGCGACGCGTAGATGTTGTCGACCGGAATGTTGAAGAAGCCCTGGATCTGGTCGGCGTGCAGGTCCATCGTCAGCAGGCGCTCGACGCCGACGGCCTCGAGCATGTTGGCGACGACCTTGGCCGAGATCGGCACGCGCGTCGAGCGCGGCCGCCGGTCCTGGCGGGCATAGCCGAAGTACGGGATCACCGCGGTCACCCTGCGCGCCGACGCGCGCTTGAGCGCGTCGACCATGATGCAGAGCTCCATCAGGTTCTCGTTGGTCGGCGAGCACGTCGGCTGGACGACGAAGATGTCGCGCGCGCGGACGTTCTGCTCGATCTCGACGTCGACCTCGCCGTCGGAGAAGCGCCCGACCTTGGCTTTGCCGAGGCCGATCGACAGGTGCGTGGCGATGTCCTGCGCGAGCGCGGGATTCGCATTGCCTGTGAAGAGGACGGTGTTGAAGAGCATGGCGTTCAGCGTGAGTGGCAGGGGAGGAAGGACTCGAACCCTCGCATGTCGGAATCAAAATCCGATGCCTTAACCAACTTGGCGACTCCCCTACGCCGGTGCCCGGCTCGCGCCGTTCACCGCAAACCCTTCGCCGCTTTCGCCGCGAATCAACGCCCGCTTTCGGTCCAGGCGGCGAGCGGGTGGCGCCGGAGCGACCGGCACATCCTGCCCGACCAGCCTTGGGGCCAATCGCTCGGCATCGCTGCCGATGGCGCCGGGCCGCTTCCTGCCCGCGCGAAGACCGCGCTCCCCGAACCCGTCATGCGGCTGTTGCCGTAGGTTCGCCGGAGCGAGGCCGCCGCGCGTTCGACGTCGGGGCAGAGCGCCTCGGCCGCGGCCTGGAGGTCGTTCGTCCCGAAGCCTTCGGCGAGTCGAAGCCCGGTTTCCCCGCGCGGCCCAGGCTCGGCATCGACACCTGGAACGGCTTCGGGAAAGCCCGCGATTCTAGCAGCGGCGACGCGCTGGGCCACCTCCGGACGTGCGAAGACGTCCCCGGTGGCCAGTGCCGCGGCCGGCTTGACGACGGCGAACCACGCCGGCGCCACGTCCACCGGCAGCAGCCGCTCGCCGATGCCGGAGGCGAACGCATTCGTTCCGGCGAGGAAGAAGGGAACGTCGGCGCCGAGCGACAGGCCGATCGGAAGCAGCCGATCCAGCGGCCAGTCGAGGCGCCAGAGCCGGTTCAGCGCGAGCAACGTCGAGGCAGCGTCCGAGCTGCCGCCGCCGAGGCCGGCACCCCACGGCACCTGCTTGTCGACCGTGATGTCGGCGCCGAGCGACGTGCCGGACGCAGCCTGCAAGGCGCGCGCGGCACGCAGGCTCAGGTCGTCTGCAGGGAGCGCGGCGGCGCTGTCGTGGCGGCGCAGCAGCCCGTCGCCGCGCGGCTCGACGTGAAGCGTGTCGCACCAGTCGATCAGCACCATCAGCGATTCGATCAGGTGCATGCCGTCGGCGCGGCGGCCGACGAGGTGCAGGTACAGGTTCAGCTTGGCCGGCGCCGGCACGTCGTAGATCGCCGCGATGCTCATCGCGTCACGATCCGTCGAGGCGGATTCGCACCGTCACGACCGGCGGCGGGCTCTCGCGCGTCGCCGCGATGGTGCCGGCGTCGAACTGCGACAGGTCGACGCGCCAGCCGAGCTGCCGAAAGCCCGGCGGCCGAGCTGCCGACGGCGCGCCGGGCGCGCCTTCGGACGACGCGCCAGGCGTCGCATCGGCCAGCGCGCTCGACGCACCCGGCCACGGCCGGCCGCGCAGCCAGTCGAACCACGCCTCGATCGGCACGCTCTCGCCAAGCGCCTCGCGCGTCAGCTCGTCGAGGCTGGCGAAGCGGCGCGTCTCGCGCGGCGTCGTCAGCACGACCTCGGCCGGCGACCATCGCGCCTGCGCGAGCAGGCTGCCGAGCGGCGTCGACAGCCCGAGAGTGCCGGCGCGCGGATCGCCGCGGAGGTCGAAGGCCGCGGACATCGAACGCGGCGCCTCGCCGGCCGCGACCGGCTCGACGCGAAGCGCGAGGCGGCCCGAGAGGACGTCTGCGGCCGCGGCCGGCCCCGCCGGCGGCACCGTCGTGCAGGCGGCGGCCAGCGCGGCCGACGCCAGCGCCACGACACGCCACGCGGGGGCCACGAGCGTCGGGCGCGGCATCGCGCCGCGCTGGGTCACAGGTCGACGCGCAGGCGCGCCAGCGTTTCGCGCAGGACGTCGTTCTGCGCATCGCGCGAGCGCGCGTCGCGGAAGACGCGACGCGCTTCCTCGGCCTGGCCGGCGCTCCACAGCACCTCGCCGAGGTGGGCCGCGATCTCCGGGTCGGGCCGCGCCTGGTAGGCGCTGCGCAGGAGGCGGATCGCCTCCTCGCGATTGCCCAGGCGGTACTCGACCCAGCCCATGCTGTCGGTGATCGACGGCTCGCCGGGGCTCAGCTCGAGCGCCTTCTGGATCAGCGCGCGCGCCTCGGGGAGGCGGACCTTGCGTTCGGCGAGCGAGTAGCCGAGCGCGTTGTAGGCGTGCTGGTGGTCGGGCTTGAGCGCGATCACGCGGCGCAGCAGTCGCTCCATGTCGTCGACGCGATCGAGCTTCTCGTCGAGCATGGCCTGCTCGTAGAGGAGATCGGTGTCGTCGGGGAACGCCTTGTTCGCCTGCGCCATCACCTGGACCGCCTCCGCGTACATCTTGCGATCGCGCAGCAGCTCGGTCTCGGCCAGCAGCTTCGCGCGCGCGTCTCCCGGCGACTGCTCGGGCACCTTGCGGATCAGCTCGCGCGCTTCCTTGATCTTGCCCTGGCGAGCCAGCAGCGACGCGCGTCGCGCCTGGACTTCGAGCGCGCGCTGCGGGTTGTCGACGCGCGCGAGCCAGCGCTCGGCGCCGACGAAGTCCTGCTGCTGCTCCGAGGCCTGCGCGAGAAGCAGGAACGCCTGCGTCAAGGCCGTGCTCGCGTTGGGCGGCGTGTCGTCCTCGTCGTCGCCGCCCGACCCTTGCGGTGCGCTCGCCGCCACGCCGAAGTTCACCGCCGCGCCGTTCTCGACCAGCCGCACGTAGTTGCGAAGCGCATCGGCGGCCTCGCGCGGCCGCTTCATCTCGAGCCGGAGCGCGCCGAGGGTCAGCCACGGCGGCGCGAGGTTGGGATCGCTCGTCGTCAGCACCTCGATCTCGGCCGCCGCCTCGGGCAGCCGCTGCGAGGTCGCGGGCGTTCGCACATAGAGCAGCCGCACGGTCGGATTGCCCGGGTTCGTCGCAAGCTGGCGCTTCACGATCGCCTCCGCCTCCTGCGTCCCGGGAAGGAGGTCGAGCGCGAGCAGGGCCGCGCCTTCCGCGCCGGGATCGGCATCGCTCGCGCGGCGCGCGAAGGCCAGCGCCTTGGCCGGATC
>DATIDZ010000154.1:0-13021 GCA_035456045.1 Caldimonas sp. | reverse complement strand
CGAGGTCCTTGCGCAGCGCCGAGATCTGCGAGCGCAGCGCGACGAACTCCTGCTCCTTGCGGGCGAGGAACGCCTGGGTGAGGCGCAGGCGCTGGCGGATGCCGGTCGGCGTCAGAACGTACAGGTAGCCGAGCTTGCGGTCGCTGCGCTGGAAGTTCTGCGCCTTGACCCAGCCCTTGGCGAGCAAAGCCTTCAGGAGGTAGTGCGTCTTGCCCAGGCTGACGCCGAGCGCGCCCGCGAGCTGGCGCTGGGAATACTCGGGATGCTCCTCGAGCAGCCGCAGCAACGCGACGGCTGCGTCTTCGTCGGTGGCGGAAGCGTCGGGGTGCAAAGGCGGCTGGTGTTCAATGGATGAACGCAGCAGTGTACTCGCTGTCGGTACCCTGCTCGAAGGGCGAAACAGCGCACAGGTTGGCACCCGCTACGTGCGTGGCAATGCCGCGTCGAGCGTGGGGGCGATCTTGTCCTTGGCCGACAGGAGGTAGGCCGTGCCGACGTCGGGCCAGGCGATCCCGAGCGCCGGGTCGTCCCAGCGGATGCCAACCTCGTCCGGGGGCGAGTAGTAGTCGGTCGTCTTGTACTGGACGTCGGCGGTGTCGCTCATCACCAGGAATCCGTGCGCGAGGCCGGGCGGAACCCAGAGCTGTCGATGGGCGATGTCGTCGAGCTCGACGCCGACCCACTGCCGGTACGTCGCACTGCCGGCGCGGACATCGACCGCGACGTCGAAGATCCTTCCGCTCGTCACGCGGACGAGCTTGCCTTGCGGGTGCTGGCCGACCTGCATGTGCAGGCCACGCAGGACGCCGCGCGCCGAGCGGGAGTGGTTGTCCTGGACGAACGTGACCGGCATGCCCACGGCCGCATCGAACTGGCGCTGGTTGAAGCTCTCGAGGAAGAAGCCGCGGGCGTCGGCGAAGACCTTCGGCTGAACGATCAGCACCCCGGCGAGCGCGGTCGTCGTCACTTCCATCAAAACACCTTGCTGTCGGCGATCTGGAGCAGGTACTTGCCGTAGCCGCTCTTGACCATCGGCTGGGCCATCGCGCAAAGCGCGTCGCGGCTGATCCAGCCGGCCCGGTAGGCGACTTCCTCGGGGCACGCGACCTTCAGCCCCTGGCGCTTCTCGAGGGTGGCGATGAACTGGCCCGCCTCGAGCAGGCTGTCGTGGGTGCCGGTGTCGAGCCAGGCGTAGCCGCGCCCCAGCACCTCGACGTTCAGGTCGCCGCGCTCGAGGTAGCGCGCGTTGACGTCGGTGATCTCCAGCTCGCCGCGCGCCGACGGGCGGATCGAGGCGGCGATGTCGCAGACGTCGGTGTCGTAGAAGTAGAGGCCGGTGACCGCGTAGCTGCTCTTGGGCGAAGCGGGCTTTTCCTCGATGCTGAGCGCGCGGCGCCGGTCGTCGAACGCGACGACGCCGTAGCGCTCCGGGTCGTTCACGTGGTACGCGAACACCGAGGCGCCCGAGGGCCTGGCGGCGGCTGACTCGAGCATCCGCTGCAGGTCGTGGCCGTAGAAGATGTTGTCGCCGAGGACGAGCGCGCTCGTCCCGCCACCGACGAAGTCGCGGCCGAGGATGAACGCCTGCGCCAGGCCGTCGGGACTCGGCTGCACGCAGTAGCTGATCGAGATGCCCCACTGCGCACCGTCGCCGAGCAGCGCCTCGAAGCGCGGAATGTCGTGCGGCGTGCTGATCAGGAGGATGTCGCGGATGCCGGCGAGCATCAGCGTGCTCAGCGGGTAGTAGACCATCGGCTTGTCGTACACCGGCAGCAGCTGCTTGCTGAGCGCCAGCGTGGCCGGGTGCAGGCGCGTGCCCGAGCCGCCGGCGAGGATGATTCCCTTGCGCGCCTTCTCGCTCATGCGGCTTCCTTGCGGTCGAGAACCTCGGTCAGCATGCGATCCACTCCTTGTTGCCAGGCCGGCAGCGCGACGTCGAATGCGGTGCGCAGCTTGCTGGTGTCGAGCCGGGAATTCTTGGGCCGCGGCGCGGCCTGCGGGTAGGCGGCGCTCGCGATCGGCGCGATCGCGTCGGACGCGACGCGCAGGGCCTCGCCTCGCGCCCGCGCGAACTCGACGACGTGCTTCGCGTAGCGGTGCCAGCTCGTCTCGCCGGCGGCGACGGCGTGGTACGTGCCGGAGAGCTCGGGCCGCGCCCTGGCCATGCGAGCGGCGTGCGCGGTGAGGTCGGCGAGCAGGTCGGCGCCCGTGGGCGCGCCGACCTGGTCGTCGATCACGTTCAGCGCGTCGCGCGTCCTCGCCAGGCGCAGCATCGTCTTGGCGAAGTTGTCGCCGCGCGCCGCGTACACCCAGCTGGTGCGAAAGATCAGGTGCCGGCATCCGCTGGCGCGGATCAGCTCCTCGCCCTCGAGCTTGCTTCGGCCGTAGACGCTCAGCGGCGCCGGCGTCGACCGCTCGGTCCACGGCGCGCTGCCGCTGCCGTCGAACACGTAGTCGGTGCTGTAGTGGACGAGCAAGGCATCGCGCGCCGCGGCCTCGCGCGCGAGCACGCCGACGGCGGTCGCGTTGACGGCGCGGACGAGGTCGGGCTCGGCCTCGGCCTTGTCGACGGCCGTGTGGGCCGCTGCATTGACGATGAGCTGCGGCGCGGCGGCGCCGACCAGCGACCGCAGCGCGTCGACGTCGAGGAAGTCGAGCCGCCAGGGTGGAACGCCGTCGATGTCGATCGCGACGACCTCGCCCAGCACGGAGAGCGACCGCTGCAGCTCCCAGCCGACCTGTCCGTTCTTGCCGAGCAGGAGGATCTTCACGTCGCGCGCCGGCCGTAGTTGGCCGAGACCCACTCGCGGTACGCGCCGTTCTGCACGCGCTCGACCCAGGCCGCGTTGTCGAGGTACCAGCGCACCGTCTTGCGAAGCCCCGACTCGAAGGTCTCGGCCGGACGCCAGCCGAGCTCGCGCTCGATCTTGCTGGCGTCGATGGCGTAGCGGCGGTCGTGGCCGGGGCGGTCGGTCACGTGCGTGACGAGCCGCGAATAGGGCCCGTCGGGATGCGGCTTGAGCTCGTCGAGGAGAGCGCACACCGCGTGGACGATCTCGAGGTTCGGCTTCTCGTTCCAGCCGCCGACGTTGTACGTCTCGCCGACGCGCCCTCGCGCCAGCACCTCGCGGATCGCCGCGCAATGGTCCTTCACGTAGAGCCAGTCGCGCACCTGCTGGCCGTCGCCATAGACCGGCAGCGGCTTGCCGGCGAGGGCGTTGACGATCATCAGCGGGATCAGCTTCTCGGGAAAGTGGAACGGGCCGTAGTTGTTGCTGCAGTTGGTCGTCAGCACCGGCAGGCCGTAGGTGTGATGCCAGGCGCGAACGAGGTGGTCGCTCGCCGCCTTGCTCGCCGAGTACGGGCTGTTCGGCTCGTAGGTGTCCGACTCGCGGAAGGCAGGGTCGTCGCGGCCCAGCGAGCCGTAGACCTCGTCGGTCGAGACGTGCAGGAAGCGGAACGCCGCCTTCTCGGCCGGCGGCAGCGTCGTCCAGAAGGCCCGCGCGGCCTCGAGCAGCGTGAACGTGCCCTGGACGTTGGTGCGGATGAACTCGGCCGGACCGTGGATGCTCCGGTCGACGTGGCTCTCGGCCGCGAAATGGACGACCGCGCGCGGACGGTGCGCCGCGAACAGGCGGTCGACCTCGGGCCGGTCGCAGATGTCGCCGCGCACGAACACGTGCCGCGAGTCGCCCGCCAGCGCGGCGAGGTTGTCGGTGTTGCCCGCGTAGGTGAGGGCGTCGAGGTTGACGACCGGCTCGCCGCCTTGCGCCAGCCAGTCGAGGACGAAGTTGGAGCCGATGAAGCCGGCGCCGCCGGTGACGAGGATCATGGGGAAGGAGCGCGCGGACGCAGCGGAGAAGTGTTCAGAGGCTGAACGCGGAGTGTATCTGCGGCTTTTCGCCCAGCGCTCCGCCAAGGCCTCGTCCGGCGCTCCTCGGGCCGGGGCGCGATAATTGCGTCATGAATGACCCTCACAGCGCGCCGGCCGCGCTTTCGGGCGAGCCGGTCTCGCCCCCCCTTGCCGGCTCCGACGCCGACGCTCCCTCCCTCAAGTTCTCCGCGGTCGGCCTCTCGCCGATCCTGCAGCGCGCCGTCGCCGACCAGGGCTACACGACGATGACGCCGATCCAGGCGAAGGCGATCCCGATCGTCCTCGCCGGGCGCGACGTCATGGGCGCAGCCCAGACCGGCACCGGCAAGACGGCGGCGTTCTCGCTACCGCTCCTGCACAAGATGCTGCCTCACGAGAACGCGAGCATGTCGCCGGCGCGCCACCCGGTGCGCGCCCTCGTCATCACGCCGACCCGCGAGCTGGCCGACCAGGTCGCCGACAACATCACCGGCTACGCGTCGCACTCGAAGCTGCGCGTGGCGGTCGTCTTCGGCGGCATCGACATGAAGCCGCAGACGCTCCAGCTCAAGCAGGGCGTTGAGGTACTCGTCGCGACGCCGGGGCGCCTGCTCGACCACATCGAGGCGAAGAACTGCGTCCTGAACCAGGTCGAGTACGTCGTCCTCGACGAGGCCGACCGCATGCTCGACATCGGATTCCTGCCCGACCTGCAGCGCATCCTCTCGTACCTGCCCAAGCAGCGCCAGACGCTGCTCTTCTCGGCGACGTTCTCGCCCGAGATCCGGCGCCTCGCCGAAAGCTACCTGCAGGATCCGATCCTGGTCGAGGTGGCGCGGCCGAACGCGACCGCGAGCAAGGTCGAGCAGCACTTCTACAGCGTCTCGACCGACGACAAGCGGCGCGCCGTGCTGAAGATCCTCAAGGAGCGCTCGATCACCCAGGCGCTCATCTTCGTCAACTCCAAGCTCGGCTGCGCCCGGCTCGCGCGCTCGTTCGAGCGCGACGGCCTGCGCACCACCGCCCTGCACGGCGACAAGTCGCAGGACGAGCGGCTGAAGGCGCTCGAGGCGTTCAAGAAGGGCGAGGTCGACGTGCTCGTCGCGACCGACGTCGCCGCGCGCGGCCTCGACATCGTCGATCTGCCGGCCGTCTTCAACTTCGACGTTCCCTACAACGCCGAGGACTACGTCCACCGCATCGGCCGCACGGCGCGCGCCGGCGCGTCGGGGCTGGCGATCACGCTCGTCTCGCGTGACGACTCGCGCCTGGTCGGCGACATCGAGAAGCTGATCGGCAAGAAGATCGAGCTCGAGCCGCTCGAGCTCGACGAGCCGCAGCGGCCGCCCTATCGCGAGCGGGCCCGCCGCGACGACGACGAGTCGGGCGCGGGCAGCGGCGACATCCGTGCTGCGCGGGAGTCGCGCGAGCCGCGGTCGGCGCCGACGTCGCGCGCGCCGGTGCGCGAGACGCCGCGGTCGAGCGACCCGTTCTTCGACAAGCCCTACGAGCCGCCGGCGACCGCCGTCGAGCCGGCGTGGGAGCGGCGCGCGGCACCGGTCGCGCGCGGCCTCTCGCCGAACATCAAGCCCAAGCGCAAGGTGGCCGCGCTCTTCGGCGGCAAGGTGCCGGAAGAAGCCGAGACCTGACGCGTCGGCTAGCGCGCCAGGAAAGAGAACACCGCCGGGACATCGGCGGGAAGGTTCCCCGGCCCGGCGCGCCACCGGTCGACCCGATCGCATCGCGTCGACTCGCCGGCGAGGGTCAGCCCGACGCTGACCGACAGCGTCGTCGACGGCTGCAAGTGCGCGAGCAGTGCGCCGAGCAGCGCCGGATTGCGATAGGGCGTCTCGATCATCACCTGGGTCTGCGTCAGTCGTCGCGACGTCGCTTCGAGCTCGCGGATCCGCGCGGCTCGCCCGTCGCTGTCGATGGGCAGGTAGCCGACGAAAGCGAAGCTCTGCCCGTTGAGGCCGCTCGCCGCGACGGCGAGCGTGATCGAGCTCGCGCCGGGCAGGGCGACGACGCGAACACCGGCCGCGTGCGCGGCAGCGACGAGGAGGGCACCGGGATCGGCGACCGCCGGCAGCCCGGCTTCCGAGATGAGGCCGACATCGTGCCCGGCGAGTGCCGGGGCCAGCAGCCGGCCGCCCTCGAACGCGGTCGTCGGCGGGCGGCCCTTGGGAGGGCGCGGCAGCTCGGCGATCTCGATCTGCTGCACCGGCCGCGCGAGCCGGCACACGGCATCGACCCGCTTCAGGAAGCCGCGCGTCGTCTTCGCGCTCTCGCAGACCCAGTGGCCGAGCCGCGCCGCGACGCGCAGCGTGCCGAGCGGCAGGCGCTCGCCGAGGTCGGCCTCGGCGCCGGCGGTGCCGACGTCGAGGGCGTTCGGCACCAGGAAGAGCGCGCCTTTCGAGGTCACGGCTGCACGAGCGCCGACGATTCGCCGAGCGGATCGACGCCCGCGCGGCGAAGCAGCTCGCACGTCGCGATCAGCGGCAGGCCGATGAGCGCGGTCGGGTCGTCGGAGCCGACGCTCTCGACCAGGGCGATGCCGAGCGTCTCGATCTTGGCGCTGCCCGCGCAGTCGTAGGGCTGTTCGGTGCGCAGGTAGCGCTCGATCTCGGCATCGCCGAGCGACCGCATGCGCACCGTGACCGGCACGAGCGTCGACTCGGCGAAACCGGTCGCGGCGCAGACGACGGCGACCGCCGTCTGGAAGACCACGGTCCGGCCGCGCATCGCGCGCAGTTGTGCGGTCGCGTGCGCGTGATCGCCGGGCTTGCCGAGCCCCTGGCCGTCGAGCTCTGCGACTTGGTCGGAGCCGATGACGACCGCCTCGCCGTGACGCGCGGCCACTGCGCTCGCCTTGGCGAGCGCCAGCCGCGTCGCGGTCGCGGCCGGCGTCTCGCCGGGAAGCGCACGCTCCTCGACCAGCGGCGACTCGACCGCGAACGGCAGGCGCAGCCGCGAGAGCAGCTCGCGCCGATACGGGGACGTGGAGGCAAGGACGAGTCGGCGGCCGGGCATTCGTCATTTTCCATCGCCGCCGGCGGGCCGCTTGCCCATCGCGCCGCGGGCCGTTCGATCGCGCCCTAAACTGGGCCGATGGCCTCCTCGACGCGTGACCTCGATCCGCATCGCCTCGACGTGGGGTCGTTCGCCGCGGCGCGCGGCGAGCTCGCGGGGCAATGGCCGGCGGATCGACTGACGCGTCTTGTCGCCGCCACGCTGCCGCCGCAAGAGGGCGCGCGTCCCCCCGTCGACTGGCATGCGAGCGGCGAGCGGTGCTCGCTCGCGGGGGCGGGTCTGCAGCCTGCGCTGTCGATCCGTGCCGGCACCGAGGTGACGCTCGAATGCCAGCGCTGCCTGCAGCCGATGCGCGTCTCCCTTGCCGCCGAGAGGCGCCTCTTCTTCGTCGAGGGCGAAGAGGCGGCGGAAGCGCTCGACGTCGAAAGCGAAGACGACGTCCTGGCGCTCACGCCCGTCCTCGACCTCGCCGATTTGATCGAGGACGAGCTTCTCCTCGCCCTGCCGCTCGTGCCGCGCCACGATCGATGCCCGGAGCCGTTGCCGCGCGCGTTCGTCGAGGACGACCCGGTGCTCGATCCCGCCGACAACCCGTTCGCCGTCCTGGCGACGCTCAAGCGCGGGCCGCGGCCGAACTGAGGGCGGCGGCCTCTCGTCGAGGCGTGCGCTGCTACAATGCCCGGCTTTTCCGCGACCGCCCGGCCCCTGCCGGAGCCTCGGTCGCGCCGCTCGCCCGCACCGGGCGCCAGGCGGGTTTCAGGAGAATTCCATGGCTGTTCAACAGAACAAGAAGTCGCCTTCGAAGCGCGGCATGCACCGCGCGCACAACGCGCTCGCGAAACCGGGCCTCGCCATCGAGCCGACGACGGGCGAAACGCACCTGCGCCACCACGTCAGCCCGACCGGCTTCTACCGCGGTCGCAAGGTGCTGAAGACCAAAGTCGAAGCCTGACCGACATCCGGTTCGAGCCGTTCGCGTGAGCACGCCGGGAAGCCGCTTGGCGAATCCCGGGTCGCGGGGCGCCACGGCATGCCGATGAACCCGGACGCGAATCCCGCTTCGACCCGCTCGCCAGCCGCCCTTGCGGCGAACGCCGCGGCGACGATCCGCCTGGCCGTCGACCTGATGGGAGGCGATCACGGCCCGGCGGTGACGCTGCCGGCGTGCCGTGCCTTCCTCGACGCCCACCCCGAGGCCGAGCTCGTCCTCGTCGGTCGCGACGACGCCATCGCGCAGGCCGCGGGCTGGCCACGCTGCACGCGAGTCGCCGCGAGCGAAGTCGTCGAGATGACCGACTCGGTCGAGGCGGCGCTGCGCCGCAAGAAGGACTCGTCGCTGCGCGTGGCCGTGAGCCAGGTGAAGCCGCATGCCGATCGCGCCTCGCTCGCGCAGGCGTGCGTCTCCGCCGGTAACACCGGCGCGCTGATGGCCGTCTCGCGCTACGTGCTCAAGACGGTCGACGGCATCGACCGCCCCGCGATCGCCACGGTGATGCCGAACGAGCACGACGGCTTCACGACCGTGCTCGACCTCGGCGCCAACGTCGACTGCACCGCCGAGCACCTGCTGCAGTTCGCGGTGATGGGGAGCGCCCTGGTCGCTGCCGTCTGGGGCAAGGAAGAGCCGACGGTGGGCCTGCTCAACATCGGCGAGGAAACGATCAAGGGCAGCGAGTCGATCAAGGCCGCGGGCGAGCTGCTCCGCCAGGCGGCGTCGGCCGGCTTCGTCAATTTCCACGGCAACGTCGAGGCCACCGACATCTTCAAGGGAACGACCGACATCGTCGTCTGCGACGGCTTCGTCGGCAATGTGATGCTGAAGACCGCCGAAGGGCTCGCGTCGATGCTGACGACCTTCATCAAGCAGGAGTTCAAGCGGACGCCGCTGACGCGCCTGGCCGCGCTCGCCGCGTTGCCGGTGCTCAACCGGTTCAAGCACCGCGTCGATCCGCGCCGCTACAACGGCGCCGCGCTCCTCGGCCTGCGCGGGCTGGTCTTCAAGAGCCACGGATCGGCCGACGCGTTCGCCTTCGAGCAGGCGCTCAACCGCGCCTATGATGCGGCGCGAAACGGCCTGCTCGACCGCGTCCAGCTCCGCATTCGCGCCACCCTCGCGGCGATGCCCGGTGCTGCGGGGCACGGCGAGACCGGCTTCGGCGACACCACCGCGTTCGGCTCGATCCATTCCGCATGACGACCGCCCTTCCTCGCCATTCGCGCATCAGCGGCACCGGCAGCTATCTGCCGCCCGATCGCGTGAGCAATGCCGACCTCGCCGCGCGACTCGCCAAGGACGGCATCGAGACCTCGGACGAGTGGATCGTCGAACGCACCGGCATCCGCTTTCGCCACTTCGCCGCGCCCGACGTCGCCGTCAGCGACCTCGCGCTGGTCGCCTCGCAGCGGGCGCTCGAGGCCGCCGACTGCGATCCCGGCGAGATCGACCTGATCATCGTCGCGACGTCGACGCCCGACATGGTGTTCCCGTCGGCGGCGTCGATCCTGCAGGCCAAGCTCGGCGTCGCCGGCTGCGCTGCCTTCGACGTCCAGGCGGTCTGCTCGGGTTTCGTCTACGCGCTGACGGTCGCCGATTCGATGATCAAGACCGGCTCCGCGTCGAAGGCGCTCGTCGTCGGCGCCGAAGTTTTCTCGCGCATCCTCGACTTCACCGACCGCACGACCTGCGTCCTGTTCGGCGACGGCGCCGGCGCGGTCGTCCTCGAGGCGAGCGACACGCCCGGCATCCTCGCGACCGAGCTGCACGCCGACGGGCGCTACGTCGACATCCTCTGCGTGCCCGGCCACGTCTCGGGCGGCAAGGTGCTCGGCGATCCGCTGCTGAAGATGGACGGCCCGGCGGTGTTCAAGCTCGCCGTCGGCGTCCTCGAGAGCGTTGCCCGCTCGGTGCTCGAGAAGGCGGGCCGGAGCGACGCCGACATCGACTGGCTGATCCCGCACCAGGCCAACATCCGCATCATGCAGAGCACGGCCAAGAAGCTGAAGCTCGCGCCCGCGAAGCTGATCGCCACGGTCGACCGGCACGGCAACACGTCGGCGGCGTCGATCCCGCTCGCGCTCGACGAGTCGGTGCGCGAAGGCAAGATCAAGCGCGGCGACACGGTCATGCTCGAAGGCGTCGGCGGCGGTTTCACCTGGGGCGCCGCGCTCCTCGACTACTAGGCTCGCCGCTTCGATGACGCCCTTCGCTTTCGTCTTCCCCGGCCAGGGCTCGCAATCCGTCGGCATGCTCGACGCGTGGGGCGATCACCCGGCGGTGCGGCAGACGCTCGAGGAGGCGTCGGCGGCGCTCGACCTCGACGTCGGCCGACTGATTCGCGAGGGTCCCAAGGAGCAGCTCGACCTGACGACCAACACGCAGCCGGTGATGCTCGTCGCCGGCGTCGCCTGCTACCGCGCCTGGCTCGCCGAGACCCGGGCCGCGCCCGACGTCGTCGCAGGCCATTCGCTCGGCGAGTACACCGCGCTGGTCGTCGCCGGCGCCCTGAGCTTCGCCGACGCGCTGCCGCTCGTCCGCTTTCGCGCCCAGGCGATGCAGGAGGCCGTGCCGGTCGGCACGGGTGCGATGGCTGCGATCCTCGGCCTCGACGCCGACGCGGTGCGCGACGGCTGCGCTGCTGCGGCGCGAGAGACCGGCGAGATCGTGCAGGCCGCGAACTTCAACGATCCCAAGCAGACGGTCATCGCGGGCACCAAGGCGGGCGTCGACAAGGCCTGCGAGATCCTCAAGGCGGCGGGCGCCAAGCGGGCGCTGCCGCTGGCCGTCTCCGCGCCGTTCCACTCCGCGCTGATGAAGCCGGCCGCCGAGCGCCTGCGCGAGCGGCTCGCGACGACACCGATCGACGCGCCGTTCATCCCGGTGATCGACAACATCGACGTCAAGAGCGAGACCGAGCCCGCTGCGATCCGCGACGCGCTCTACCGGCAGGCGTTCGGTCCGGTGCGCTGGGCCGAGACCATCCGCGCGATTCGCGCGCGCGGCATCGGCCACATCGTCGAGTGCGGGCCGGGGCGGGTGCTCGCCGGCATGGTCAAGCGCATCGACCCCGACGCGGTTTCCGCCGCGGTGTCCGAGCCCGAGTCGCTCGCCGCTGCGGCCGCGCTGCTTCGATGAGCGAACCCGCCGACGCTTCCGGCCAGGTCGCCCTCGTCACGGGCGCCTCGCGCGGCATCGGCCGGGCGATTGCGCTCGCGCTCGCCGGCAAGGGATTTCGCGTCGTCGGCACGGCGACGACCGAGGCGGGCGCCGCCGCGATCGGCGAAGCGCTGTCGGCCTTCGCCGGCTGCCGCGGCATCGTCCTCGATGTCACCGACGGCGACGCCACCGGCGCGGCGATCGACGCCGTCGTCCGCGACAGCGGAGCGTTGCATGTCCTGGTCAACAACGCCGGCATCACGCGCGACATGCTGTCGATGCGCATGAAGGACGACGACTGGAACGCCGTCCTGGCGACCAACCTGACGGCGGTGTTCCGCGCCAGCCGGGCGGCGCTGCGGCCGATGATGAAGCAGCGCTACGGCCGGATCGTCAACATCACGTCGGTCGTCGGCGCGAGCGGCAACCCGGGACAGGCGAACTACGCCGCCGCGAAGGCCGGAGTCGCCGGCATGACCCGGTCGCTCGCGCGCGAAGTCGGCAGCCGCGGCATCACGGTCAACTGCGTGGCGCCGGGGTTCATCGAGACCGACATGACGCGATCGCTCGCGGAGGCGCAATCGGCGGCGCTGCTGGCGCAGATCCCGCTCGGCCGTCTCGGCCAGGCGGCCGAGGTGGCCCACGCGGTGGCCTTCCTGGCCTCGCCGGAAGCGTCCTACATCACGGGCACCGAATTGCACGTCAACGGCGGCATGTTGATGTCCTGACGGCCGCTCGCCTACCCGGGCGAGGCAGATGCCACACCTTAGAATCCCCGTCTACTTTTTCACAAAGCTCCCGGAGGAGTCATGAGCGACATAGAAGCACGAGTCAAGAAGATCATTGCCGAGCAGCTCGGTGTTCCCGAGGCCGACGTGACGAACGAGAAGGCGTTCGTTGCCGACCTGGGCGCCGATTCGCTCGACACGGTCGAGCTCGTGATGGCGCTCGAGGACGAGTTCGGGATCGAGATCCCCGACGAGGAAGCCGAGAAGATCACCACCGTTCAGCTCGCGATCGACTACGCGTCCAAGCACCAGAAGGCGGCCTGAGCAACCGGCTCCCCTTCCCTCGATGAATTCGCGCCGTGTCGTCGTCACCGGCCTCGGCCTGATCAGCCCGGTCGGCAACAGCGTTGCCGAAGGCTGGAAGAACCTGCTCGCGGGCCGATCCGGCATCGCCGACATCACGAAGTTCGACGCCTCCGCTTTCGCCTGCCGCTTCGCCGGCGAGGTCAAGGGCTTCAACGTCGAGGACTATTTCCCTGCCAAGGAAGCGCGCCACATGGACGCGTTCATCCATTACGGCCTGGCCGCCTCGATCCAGGCCGTGCGCGACGCCGGCCTCAAGACCAACGACGAGCTCGGCGCCGAGGAAGCGCAGCGCATCGGCTGCCTGATCGGCTCCGGCATCGGTGGGCTGCCTCTCATCGAGGACACCAAGGCCGAGCTCGAGAAGCGCGGGCCACGCCGCATCACGCCGTTCTTCGTTCCGGCGTCGATCATCAACATGATCTCGGGCCACGTCTCGATCATGTTCGGCTTCCAGGGCCCGAACCTGGCGATCGTCACGGCCTGCACGACCGGCCTGCATTCGATCGGCATGGCCGGACGCATGATCGAGCATGGCGACGCCGACGTCATGATCGCGGGCGGCTCCGAGGCCACCGTGTCGCCGCTCGGCATCGGCGGCTTCGCCGCGGCGCGCGCTCTGTCCACCCGCAACGACGATCCCGCGACCGCATCACGCCCGTGGGACAAGGATCGCGACGGCTTCGTCCTCGGCGAGGGCGCGGGCGTCCTGGTCCTCGAGGAGCTCGAGCACGCCAAGCGGCGCGGCGCGAAGGTCTACGCCGAGCTGATCGGCTTCGGCATGGGCGCCGACGCGTTCCACATGACGGCTCCGAACGTCGACGGGCCGAAGCGCTCGATGCAGGCCGCCCTTCGTTCGGCGGCGCTGAACCCAGACCAGGTGCAGTACCTCAA
>DATIDZ010000153.1:0-3385 GCA_035456045.1 Caldimonas sp. | reverse complement strand
CCTGGCTGGACGATAGCGTGCGCAGCCACGGCGCGATCGACCCCAGCGGCGCCCTCGCCGCGCACATGGGGCTGGCCTGGTGGCTGGAACCCGTCCGCAACGGGGTGGCGGCGCCGTGGCAGGCGCGCGGCAACGGCGGGCAGTTGCTGATCGTCGTGCCGGAGGCGCGGCTGGTGGTCGCAGCCACCGGACACGCCTACAACGAGCCGCCGCAGGTGCAGTGGGCGCCGTTCCGGCTGTTGCAGTCCTGGCTGTTGCCCCCGCTGCTGCGCCGCCCGTAGCGACGGCTACTGCAGCAGGTCGTACAGCGTGCGCGCCACCACCTTCGTGGCGCCGCGGAGATCGTCGAGCACGAGGTGCTCGTCGGCGCGCTTCGCGTTCGACTCGAACACCGTGCGCGGCCCGGCGCCGTAGATCGCCGCCGGCACGCCGGCCTCGCCGTAGAGCCGCACGTCGGTGTAGAGCGGCGTTCCCGATTCCGGGATCGGCACGCCGAAGACGGCCTCGCCATGCTTCTGCAGCGCGGCGACGAGCGCGGCGTTGCCCGGCAGCGGCTTGAGCGCGCGCGCCAGCAGCAGGCGACGCACGTCGACGGTGATTCCCCCTCGCCGCGCCGCCGCCGCGGCGATCACCTCGCGCAAGGCCGCCTCGACAGCGACCGGGTCTTCCTCGGGGATCATGCGGCGGTCGAGCCGCAGCACGACCTTGCCGGGAACGACGTTGGTGTTGGTGCCGCCGGCGATCGTGCCGACGTTCAGATAGGGGTGCGTGATGCCCGCGACCTGCGACGTCACGCCTCGGTAGAGCGCGTTCTGCGCGTACAGGGCGTTGAGGATCTCCACCGCACCCTGGAGCGCGTCGACGCCCGTCGCGGGGATCGCCGCGTGCGCCATCTTGCCGTGCACGGTGACCTCGAGCTGCAGGCAGCCGTTGTGCGCGGTGACGACCTGGTAGCTGAAGCCGGCGGCGATCAGCAGGTCGGGCTTCACGATGCCCTGCGCGAGCAGCCTGCCCGGCCCGAGCTCGCCGCCGAACTCCTCGTCGTAGGTGAAGTGCAGCTCGACGGCGCCGGCGAGCCGCGCGCCGAGCGATTCGAGCGCGCGCACGGCGAAGGTGTAGGTCGCGAAATCGCTCTTGCTCACCGCCGCGGCGCGGCCGTAGATCCTGCCGCCCTCGACCTCGCCGCCGTACGGATCGTGGTGCCAGCCGTCGCCCGGCGGAACGACGTCGCCGTGCGCGTTGAGCGCGATCGTCGGCCCGTCGCCGTAGCGCCGACGCACCACCAGGTTCGTGATCGAGGCGAGCCCCTGCCCGCGCACGACGTCGTCCGGCACCGGATGCCGCTCGACGGCGAAGCCGAAGCCCTCGAGGAGTGCCGCGGTCGCCTCGGCGTGAGGCGCGTTGTCGCCGGGCGGCGTGTCGGTCGGAACGCGCACCAGCGCCTGCAGGAAGCGGACCTCGTCGTCGAAGTGGGCGTCGACCCAGGCGTCGAGGCTTGCGCTGTCGTCTCCCCGGCCGCTCATCGTCGCTCGCTTTCCGCGGCGAGGCCGTCGAGAAGCTGCAGGAACGCCTCGACCGCGAGCTGCATGTCGTCGGCCGTGCTCGACTCGAGCGGGTTGTGGCTGATGCCGGCGTTCTCGCCGCGCACGAACAGCATCGCCTGCGCCATGACTTCGCCGATCTTCATCGCGTCGTGCCCCGCGCCGCTCGGCATGCGGTGCACCGGCAGGCCGAGCGCGACGACGGCTCGCTCCCAGCGCGCCTGCCACTCGGGCGCCGACGGCGACGCGGCGACGCGCATCGTCTCCTCGAGCATGAACGAGAGCCCGCGACGCTCGCAGATCGCTGCCGCCTCTTCGAGGACGTCGTCGACGCAGGCGTCGCGAACCGGGTCGGTGGTGGCGCGGATGTCGAGCGTGAACTTGCAGCGGCCGGGCACGACGTTGGTCGATCCGTTCGGCACCTCGAGCATCCCCATCGTGCCGACGAGGTTCGGCGCCGCGCGGGCGCGCTTCTCGAGGAAGACCGCGAGCTCGGCGACCGCCGCCGCGGCATCGCGCCGGCTGGTCATCGGCGTCGTGCCGGCATGGCTCGCCATGCCGCGCACCTCGCCGGCGAAGCGGACCCCGCCGTTGATCGAGGTGACGACGCCGAGCGGCAGGCCGAGCTCGTTGAGCACCGGGCCTTGCTCGATGTGGACTTCGACGAAGCCGAGGTAGTCGCCGGGATTGCGCTTGAGGCGCGCGATCGCGCGCGGGCTCGCCGACAGGCCGGCGTGGCGCATCGCGTCGCGCATCGACACGCCGTCGGCGTCGACCTGGTCGAGCCACTTCGGATCGAACTGGCCGACGAGGGCGCCCGAGCCGAGGAACGTCGCCTTGTAGCGCTGGCCTTCCTCCTCGGCGAAGGCGACGAGCTCGAGCGCGAAGGGCAGGCGGCGGCCGGCGCGGCTCAGCTCGCGCACCGCGATCATCGGCGCGAAGATGCCGAGGCGGCCGTCGTAGCGGCCGCCGTTGCGAACGGTGTCGTAGTGCGAGCCGGTCAACAGCGTCTTCGCGCTCGGTGTCGCCGCCCGATAGACGCCGACGACGTTGCCGACGGCATCGACCTTGACGCTGTCGAAGCCGCATTCGCGCATCCAGCGCACGAGCTGCGCGGCAGCGGCGCGGTGCGCGTCGGTGAGGTAGGTGACGGTGAGCCGGCCGTTCTCCGCGTAGCCCGGATCGGAGTGCCGCGCCAGGAGCTCGGCGCAGTCCCACGCCTGCTCGCCGAGGACGGGCCGCACGCCGAAGCGGTCGTCGAGGCGCAGCTCGGCGACGCGATGGACGTTGCGCAATGCCTCGGCGAACTCGAAGTCTGGATGGTTCCCGAGCCGGCGTTCGAAGGTCGCGATGATCTCCGCCTTCGCGAGGCCGGTGCCGCGCGGGCCGCGCACCGCGAGCATGAACGGGAAGCCGAAACGCTCGCGGTACGCGGCGTTCAGGGCCGCGATCTGCGCCAGCTCGGCCGGCGTGCAGGCGGTGAGGCCGACCCGGCCTTGCTCGCTGCTCGACTCGGCCGTCATCGTCCCGGCGGCCATCGCCGTGCCCGCGAGCTCGGGGTGAGAGCGCAGCAGCGCGAGCTGCTCGTCGCGCTCGGCCTCGGCGACCACCTCGACGAGCGTCCGCTTGAGCTGGGCGAGCGTGAGGAACGGGCCGCGCGGCCAGGCCCGCTCGCTCACCCAGGGCGAGTGCTCGTACGTGCCGGCGAGGAGCGCGACGAAGTCCTTGTGCGGCGCGCCGTTCAGGCGCGCCAGGGTCAGCACCTCGTCGCTCATCGTCGCCGCGCTGCCCGATCAGAGCGTGATGCGAACCGTCTTCACGACCGGCTGCAGCGCGCTCACCTG
>DATIDZ010000152.1:0-4192 GCA_035456045.1 Caldimonas sp. | reverse complement strand
GACGCGAGCACGCTCGTCGGCGCCGCCGATCACGAGCCGACCGAGCTCGTCGTCACCGCCGCCGCCGGCATGACGCTCGTCGACCTCGAAGCGCTGCTCGCGACGACAGGCCAGAGCCTGGCCTTCGAGCCGCCGCGCTTCGGCGCGGCATCGACGGTCGGCGGCATGGTCGCCGCCGGCCTCTCCGGGCCGTCGCGGGCCAGCGCCGGGTCGGTGCGCGACCACCTGCTCGGCGTCACCCTGATCAGCGGCGCGGGCGAGCTCATGCACTTCGGCGGCCGCGTCATCAAGAACGTCGCCGGCTACGACGTCTCGCGCGTCATCGCCGGCTCGCTCGGCATCCTCGGCGTCATCGTCGAGGTCTCGCTCAAGGTGCTGGCCCGCGCTCAGGCCGAAGCGACGCTGCGCTTCGATTGCAAGCCGGCCGAGGCGCTCACGCTGCTGCACGGCTGGGGCGCGCGGCCGCTGCCGCTCGATGCCAGCGCGTGGTGGAACGGCAGCCTGATCGTTCGCCTGCGCGGCGCGAGCGCGGCCGTGGCCGAGGCGACGCGCACGCTCGGCGGCGAAGCGATCGCGCCGGCGGCGGCGGCGCCCTTCTGGGACAGCCTGCGCGACCACACCGATCCGTTCTTCGTCGCCGCGGAGGAGGCGATCGCGCACCAGGACGCCACCCTGTGGCGCCTGTCGCTGCCGCAGACGGCGCCGCTGCTCGGCCTCGCCGGCGACGAGCTCATCGAGTGGCACGGCGCGCAGCGCTGGCTCGCCACCGCGCTGCCCGCGGCGCAGGTGCGCGACGCCGCGGCGCGGGTCGGCGGCCACGCGACGGCGTTTCGAACGAACGACAAGTCGGCCGGCGTGTTCGCGCCGCTGACGCCGCCCTTGCGCGCGATCCACGAGCGCCTCAAGCGCTCGTTCGACCCCAAGGGCATTCTCAATCCCGGCCGCCTCTATCCCGGCCTCTGACGACAATCGTCCCGAGATGAAGCCCCCTCGCTCTCTTCGTTCGCAGCCCCCCGAGGAGGCGCATCAGGTCCTTCGGGCGGCCGTGCGAACCTGACGTGCAGACCGACATCGCCGCCGAATTCGCCGGCACCGCCGACGGCGAGGAAGCCGAGGCGATCCTGCGCAAGTGCGTGCACTGCGGCTTCTGCACCGCGACCTGCCCGACCTACCAGCTGCTCGGCGACGAGCTCGACGGCCCGCGCGGCCGCATCTACCTCATCAAGCAGGTGCTCGAGGGCCACGCGCCGACGCGCGCGACGCAGCTGCACCTCGACCGCTGCCTGACCTGCCGCAACTGCGAGACGACGTGCCCGTCGGGCGTGCAGTACGGCAACCTGGTCGAGATCGGCCGGCGCATCGTCGACGAGCGCGTAGCGCGGCCGGCCGGCGAGCGCGCGCTGCGCTGGACGCTGAAGGAAGGCCTGACGTCGCCGGCGTTCGGGCCGGCGATGAAGCTCGGCCAGGCCCTGCGCGCCGGCCTGCCCGCCGCGCTCAAGGCCAAGGTGCCGCCGCCGGCGCCGACGGGCGCGCAGCGCTGGCCGACGCGCGAGCATCCGCGCAAGGTGCTGCTCCTGCTCGGCTGCGTGCAGCCGGCGCTCATGCCCAACATCAACAGCGCGACGGCGCGCGTGCTCGACGCCGCCGGCATCCAGTCGCTGGTCGCCGACGAGGCCGGCTGCTGCGGCGCGATCCGGCTGCACCTGAGCGATCACGCCGGCGCGGTCGAGCACATGCGCCGCAACATCGACGCGTGGTGGCCGATGGTGCAGAGCGGCGCCGTCGAGGCGATCGTCATGAACGCCTCGGGATGCGGCGTGACCGTCAAGGAGTACGGCCACACGCTCGCGCACGATCCCGAGTACGCGTCGAAGGCGACCCGCATCGCCGACCTGACGCGAGACGTGTCGGAGCTCCTGCCGGACCTCGTTCCGGTGCTGAAGCCCAAGGTCGCTGCGCCGACGGCGGACGATGCGCGCCTCGCGTTCCACCCGCCGTGCACGCTGCAGCACGGGCAGCGCCTGCGCGGCGGCGTCGAAGCCGCGATGACCGCGCTCGGCTTCGACGTCGGCGTCGCCAGCAACGAGGCGCATCTCTGCTGCGGCTCGGCCGGCACGTACTCGGTGCTCCAGCCCGAGCTCGCCAACGCGCTGCGCGACCGCAAGCTCGCGAACCTGGACGAGCTCGCGCCGACGACGATCGTGTCGGCCAACATCGGCTGCATCCAGCACCTGCAGAGTGGCACGAGCACGCCGGTGCGCCACTGGATCGAGGTCCTCGACGACGCGCTCGTGCGCTGAGCGCGACGGCCGCGACGACGCGTGCAGGAGACCGTGATGAGAATGCTGGCCGTGATCGTGCTGTCGCTGCTCGCCGCGACCGACGATGCGCATGGCGCGCCCTTGGCGGACCTCTCGTGGCTCGCCGGCGACTGGCGGCGCTGCCAGGACGGCGAGGTTGTCGAGGAGCGCTGGCTCGGCCCGCGCGGCGGACTGCTGATCGGCGTCAACCTCACCTCGTCGCGAGGCAGGGCGAGCTTCGAGCACCTTCGCATCGCGACGAGCGACGACACCTGGACCTACTGGTCTTCGCCGATGGGGCGAACGGCGGTGCCCTTTCGCATGATCGAGGCCGGCGCCCAGCGCGCGGTGTTCGCCAACCCCGAGCACGGCTTCCCGGCGCGAATCGCCTACTGGCGCGACGGCGACGAGCTGCTCGCGCGCATCGAAGGGACGGTCAGGGACAAGCCGGCCGCCGTCGAATGGCGGTTCGCCCCCGGAACGGCGGCCGACTGTCCCGCCTCGCCCTGACGTCGAGGCGGACGCGGCCGGCGCGTGTCGATTCCGCGCTGCGCCGGACGACTAGGATCGGCAACTTTGCCGTGCCCCGCGCCGCCCCGGCCTCGTCATGACCGACTCCATTCCTTCCTCGCGCCGCTGGCTCGCGCTCGGCGTCGTCTGCCTCGGCGTTCTCATGGTCGTGCTCGACGTGACGATCGTCAACGTCGCGCTGCCGTCGATCCGGACCGACCTCGGCTTCACCGAGACCACGCTGGTCTGGGTGGTCAACGCCTACCTGCTCACCTGCGGCGGCTTCCTGCTGCTCGGCGGGCGGCTCGGCGACCTGTACGGACACCGCCGCGTCTTCATGGTCGGCATCGTCCTGTTCACGGGCGCGTCGCTCGCGTGCGGCCTGTCGACCGCGCAGCTGCCGCTCGTCGTCGCCCGCGGCGTGCAGGGCATCGGCGGCGCGATCGTCGACGCCGTCGCGCTCGCGCTCCTCATGCAGCTGTTCACGGAGGCCGGCGAGCGGGCCAAGGCGATGGGCGTCTACGGCTTCGTCTGCGCCGGCGGCGGCTCGATCGGCGTGCTCCTGGGCGGCGTGCTGACCCAGGTCTACGACTGGCACTGGATCTTCCTCGTCAACCTGCCGATCGGGATCGCGGTGGTCGGGCTGAGCTGGACGCTGCTGCCACGCGCCGTCGCTTCGGGCCCCGGCCAGCGCCTCGACGTCGCCGGCGCGGTGACGGTCACCGTCGCGCTCATGCTCGCCGTCTACGCGATCGTCGGCGCCAACGCCGTCGGCTGGACCTCGCCGCGCACGATCGGCCTGCTCGCCGGCGCCGCCGTGCTGTTCGCCGTCTTCGTCGCCATCGAGGCGCGCGTCGAGCAGCCGCTCATGCCGCTGCGCCTCTTCCGCTCGACGACGCTGAACGCCGCGAACGCGATCGGCATCCTCTGGTCGGCGGCGATGTTCGCCTGGTTCTTCCTGTCCGCGCTCTACCTGCAGCGCGTGCTCGGCCGCTCGGCGATGGACGTCGGTCTCGCCTTCCTGCCGTCGAACATCATCATGGCCGTCTGTTCGCTCGGCCTCTCCGCGCGCGTCGTGACGCGCTTCGGCCTGCGTCGGCCGCTCGTCTTCGGCCTCGTCTGCGCCGCGGTCGGCCTGGCGCTGTTCGCGCGCGCGCCGGTCGACGGCAGCATCGCCGTCGACGTGCTGCCCGGCATGGTGCTGCTCGGCATCGGCGCCGGGATCGCCTTCAATCCGCTCCTGCTCGCCGCGATGAGCGATGTCGACGAGAGCGAGTCGGGACTCGCCTCGGGCATCGTCAACACCTCGTTCATGATGGGCGGCGCGCTGGGGCTCGCGGTGCTCGCGAGCGTCGCCGACGCGCAGGCCGGGTCGTCCGGCG
>DATIDZ010000151.1:0-6969 GCA_035456045.1 Caldimonas sp. | reverse complement strand
CCCCAAGCTGCTGCTGCTCGACGAGCCGGTGGCCGGCATGACCGACGAAGAGACCGAGCGCACCGCCGAGCTCTTCCTTTCGCTCGAAGGCAACCACTCGCTGGTGGTGGTGGAGCACGACATGAAGTTCATCCACGAGCTCACCCGTGACAACCCGGCGAAGAAGGTGACGGTGCTGCACGAAGGTTCGGTGCTGGCCGAAGGGTCGTTGGCCGATGTGCAGGCGAACGAGACGCGTCCGGCGCGGACGGGCACCACGCCCATCAGGCTCTTCAGCAGCGTCGTCTTGCCGACGCCGTTGCGCCCGAGGACGACCGTCACCTCCCCGGCCACGGCCTCGAGCGCGACGTTGCGCAGGATGTGCGAGCCGCCGTAGTACTGGTTGAGACCGTCGACCTGCAGGAGCGGCGCGTCGACCGCGGCGCGTGCGGCGGGCGACCGTGCCGCATCGTTCGCTGCCGGCGCGGCGATCATCGACCTCGCGGTCAGCGAGGCGTTGCCGTCAGCGGCCAAGATAGACCTCGACCACCTTGTCGTTGCGCTGGACGTCGGCGAGCGACCCCTCCGCGAGCACGCTGCCCTCGTGCAGCACCGTCACCTTCTTCGCCGGGTTGCCGTGCGTGAGCGCATGGATGAACTTCATGTCGTGCTCGACGATGACAAGGGAGTGGCTCCCCTCGAGCGAGAGGAACAGCTCGGCGGTGCGCTCGGTCTCCTCGTCGGTCATGCCGGCGACGGGCTCGTCGAGCAGCAGCAGGCGCGGGTTCTGGATCAGCAGCATGCCGATCTCGAGCCACTGCTTCTGGCCGTGCGACAGCGCCCCGGCGGCGCGCTGCGCGTGCTCCTTGAGATGGATGAGAACGAGCGTCTCGCCGATCCGGTCGAGCTGATCGCCCGACAGGCGGAAGAACAGCGACGCGCGCACGCCGCGATCGGCCTTGAGCGCGAGCTCGAGGTTCTCGAACACCGAGAGGTGCTCGAACACGGTGGGCTTCTGGAACTTGCGGCCGACGCCGATCGACGCGATCTCGTTCTCGCGCAGGCGCAGCAGGTCGATCGTCGAGCCGAAGAACGCCTGCCCCGCATCGGGCCGCGTCTTGCCGGTGATGACGTCCATCATCGTCGTCTTGCCGGCGCCGTTCGGGCCGATGATGCAGCGCATCTCGCCGGCGCTGATCGAGAGCGTGAGCGCGTTGAGCGCCTTGAAGCCGTCGAAGCTGACAGTGATGTCGTCGAGATAGAGGATCGCGCCGTGGGCGACGTCGAGCTCGCCGGGCCGGGCGACCCGCGAGTAGCTCGTCTCGCGGCCGCCCGAGCGGCCCGCGCTCGCGGCGATCTGCCGCTCCTCGGCGGCGCGGCGCGCCACCGCGCCTGCGCGCATCAGGTCGGGCGTCACGACGCGCTCCCTGCGTCCTTGGCGGCGCTGCGGCGGCGCAGGCGCGCGACGACGCCGTCCGGTCCGCGCACCAGGCCGACGATGCCCTGCGGCAGGAACAGGGTGACGGCGATGAACATCGCGCCGAGCGCGTACAGCCAGATCTCGGGAAACGCCTGCGTGAACCAGCTCTTCGCGCCGTTCACGAAGAACGCGCCGACGATCGGTCCGATCAGCGTCGCCCGGCCGCCGACCGCCGTCCAGATCGCGATCTCGATCGACGCCGCCGGCGTCATCTCGCTGGGATTGATGATCCCGACCTGCGGCACATACAGCGCGCCGGCGATGCCGCACATCACCGCCGAGAGCGTCCAGATCGCGAGCTTGTAGCGCAGCGGGTCGTAGCCGGTGAACATGACGCGGCTCTCGGCGTCGCGGATCGCCTGCAGGACGCGGCCGAACTTGCTGTCGACGATCGCTCGCGCCATCAGGAAGAAGGCGATCAGCGTGCAGCCCGTGATGACGAACAGCAGCATCCGCATCGTCGGCGTCTGCAGCGGCACGTCGAGGATCCGCTTGAAGTCGGTGAAGCCGTTGTTGCCGCCGAAGCCGGTCTCGTTGCGGAAGAAGAGCAGCATCATCGCGTAGGTCATCGCCTGCGTGATGATCGAGAAGTACACGCCCTTGATGCGCGATCGGAACGCGAAGAAGCCGAACACGAACGCGAGCAGGCCGGGCGCGAGGACGACGAGCAGCATCTGCGCGACGAACGAGTTCGACAGCGCCCAGTGCCAGGGGAACTCCTTCCAGTTCAGGAACACCATGAAGTCGGGCATCGGCATGCGGTACTGGCCGTCGCTGCCGATCTGGCGCATGAGGTACATGCCCATCGCGTAGCCGCCGAGGGCGAAGAAGACGCCGTGGCCGAGCGAGAGGATGCCCGTATAGCCCCAGATCAGGTCCATCGCCAGCGCGCACATCGCGTAGCACATGATCTTGGCGACCAGCTGCACCGCGTACTCGCTCAGGTGGAAGGCGCTGCCGGCCGGGACGAGCAGGTTGGCGATCGGAACGATCACCGCGACGACCGCCAGCGCGACCGTCACGCCGGCCCAGCCGCGGATGCCGAGCAGCATCCCGCGGCGCGGGGCCGCCGCGGGAGCAAGCGGGGACGACAGGACGGCGCTCATGCCTCGGCGCTCCGGCCCTTCATCGCGAACAGGCCCGACGGCTTTCGCTGGATGAAGATGACGATGAAGACGAGCACGGCGATCTTGGCGAGCACCGCGCCGGCGACGCCTTCGAGCAGCTTGTTCAGGACGCCGAGCCCGAGGCCCGCCACGACCGTGCCGGCGAGCTGGCCGACTCCGCCGAGGACGACGACGAGGAACGAGTCGACGATGTAGCTCTGGCCGAGGTCCGGGCCGACGTTGCCGATCTGCGAGAGCGCGACGCCGCCGAGCCCGGCGATGCCGGCGCCGAACGAGAACGCGAGCATGTCGATCTTGGCGGTGTCGACGCCCACGCACGACGCCATGCGCCGGTTCTGCGTGACGCCGCGGATGAAGAGGCCGAAGCGTGTCTTCGCGATCAGCAGCGCGACGCCGCCGAGGACGATGAAGGCGAAGGCGATGATGGCGACGCGGTTGAACGGCAGGACCAGGTTGCTCATGAGCTCGACCCCGCCCGAGAGCCACTTGGGGTTCTCGACCGGGACGTTCTGCGCGCCGAAGGTCGACCGCACCGCCTGCTGCAGGACGAGGCTGATGCCCCATGTCGCGAGCAGCGTTTCGAGCGGGCGGCCGTAGAGGAAGCGGATCACGCCGCGCTCGAGCACCGCGCCGACGCCGGCCGAGACGAGGAACGCCGCCGGAATTGCCACCAGCACGTACGCGTCGAACGCGCCCGGCAAGTAGGCCCGGAACACGTTCTGGACGACGTACGTGGTGTACGCGCCGATCATCATCAGCTCGCCGTGCGCCATGTTGATGACGCCCATGAGCCCGTACGTGATCGCCAGGCCGAGCGCCACGAGGAGCAGCACCGAGCCGAGGCTGATGCCGGTGAAGACGACGGCGAGGCGCTCGCCCCAGGCGAGGCGCGAGCGCACCGAGGCGAGCGCCTGCTGGAGGGCGATGCGCACTTCGGCATCGCTCTCGCCGTCGCTCGCGAGGCGCTCCTGGAGCAGGCTGGCGACCGCGCTCTGGTTGCTGTTCGCCAGCTCGGCGGCGGCGGCGAGGCGCTTGGCGCGGTCGGACGACGACACCAGGATCGTCGCTCGCATGCGCTCGAGCTGGCGCTTCAATCCGGCATCGGTCTCGGCGGCGTACGCCTTTTCGACCAGCGGCAGCGACGATTCGTCGAGCGCGGCCTTGGCGAGCTCGTCCACGGCGCCGCGGCGAACGCCGAGGTCCGGCGACAGCACGCGCAGGCCGGCGAGCGCCGACTCGAGCGCGCCGCGCGTGCGGTTGTTGTTCGTCACGTCTTCCGCGCCATCGGGCAGCGTCGCCGGAGCGCCGCTCGCGGCGTCGATGGCCTTGCCGTCGTGGACGATGAACACCTTGGCGCCGGCGACCTTGACCTCGTCGTCGAGCATCGCCTGCACGAAGACGGCCAGCCGCTCGTCGCCGCGCGCGACCGCCGCGTTGAGCGCTTCGATGCGCGAATCGTTCTCGCCCGAGGCGATGGCCAGCGCCTGCTCGGCCGTGAGCGCGAAGGCGCCCGCCGGCAGCAACGAGAGGATCAGCGCCCAGGCCGAGAAGAGGAGAACACGGGCTGTCATCCTGAGCGAAGCGAAGGATCCCGGCTCAGCGGGCACGCCGGGAGGGCGCGCTGCCTGCGAGATCCTTCGCTTCGCTCAGGATGACATTCGGGAGGCGCGCCGCGCCCCCCAAATGTCACTTCTTCTCGGGCTCGTCCTTCTTGCCCTTGTTCTCGGGGATGTACGGGCTCCACGGCTCGGCCTTGACCGGGCCCGGCGTCTTCCAGACGACGTTGAACTGGCCGTCGCTCTTGATCTCGCCGATGAACACCGGCTTGTGCAGGTGGTGGTTCTTGGCGTCCATCGTCGACGTGAAGCCGCCCGGCGCCTTGAAGGTCTGGCCGGCCATCGCCGCGATCACCTTGTCCGGGTCGGTCGACTTGGCCTTCTCGGCCGCCTGCGCCCACATGTGGATGCCGATGTAGGTGGCCTCCATCGGGTCGTTGGTGAGCGGCTTGTCCTTGTGGCCCGGAATGCTCTTGGCCTTGGCGTAGTCGGACCAGGCCTTGATGAACGCGGTGTTGGTCGGGTTCTTGATCGACTGGAAGTAGTTCCACGCCGCCAGGTGGCCGACGAGCGGCTTGGTGTCGACGCCGCGCAGCTCTTCTTCACCCACGGAGAACGCGACGACGGGCACGTCGGTCGCCTTCAGGCCCTGGTTGCCGAGCTCCTTGTAGAACGGCACGTTCGAGTCGCCGTTGATCGTCGAGACGACTGCCGTCTTCTTGCCTTCGGAGGCGAACTTCTTGATCTTGCCGATGATCGTCTGGTAGTCGGAATGGCCGAACGGCGTGTACTCCTCCATGATGTCCTCGTCCTTGATGCCCTTGCTGTGCAGGAAGGAACGCAGGATCTTGTTGGTCGTGCGCGGGTAGACGTAGTCGGTGCCGAGCAGCACGAAGCGCTTGGCCGAGCCGCCGTCCTTGCTCATCAGGTACTCGACCGCGGGGATCGCCTGCTGGTTCGGCGCCGCGCCGGTGTAGAACACGTTCTTCGAGAGCTCTTCGCCTTCGTACTGCACCGGGTAGAAGAGCAGGCTGTTCGCTTCCTCGAACACCGGCAGCACGGACTTCCGCGACACGCTCGTCCAGCAGCCGAAGACGACGGCGACCTTGTCCTGCGAGATCAGCTGCTTCGCCTTCTCGGCGAAAAGGGGCCAGTTCGACGCCGGGTCGACGACGACCGGCTCGAGCTTCTTGCCGAGCACGCCGCCCTTGGCGTTGATCTCGTCGATCGTCATCAGGGCGACGTCCTTGAGCACGGTCTCCGAGATCGCCATCGTTCCCGAGAGCGAATGGAGGACGCCGACCTTGATGGTCTCGGCGGCGAGTGCGGGGAGCGCGACGAGGCCCGAGACAGCGAGGGCTGCGCAGGCGGCTTTGAGCGCGAAGCGGCGTTTCATGGGTGGGAGACCTCCGGGGTTTCTGGATGGAGTGCCGTTCGGCACGGCGAACACGAGTTCGTCGGAGGGCCTGGTCTGCAAGGCCTGTGCCATCGCCGAGGAAGGGCGCGGCCGGGTCGACGCACCAGGCGAAGGCGGCCGCCGCACCAACGTGGCCCGCCGTCGATGCACTGCCTGCGAGCGGTCGATCAGTCCGGGAAAGGCGGCTGGGTGTCGCGCGTGGGTTGCCACCAGACGCCGCCGTCGCGCTCGACGACCTCGATCACGACGAGGCGTCCCTGCCCGCACGGACCGCCGATGCAACGACCGGTGTGCGGTGCATAGCTGGCGCCATGAATGGCGCAGATGATGAACTCGCGCCCGCCGTCGAGGAACTCGCCGGGCTGCCAGTCGAGCTCGGTCGGCACGTGCACGCACCGGTTCAGGTACGCGACGACCCGGCCTTCGAAGCGAAGCGCGAAGGCTCGTGCCGGCTCGCGGAAGTGGAGCACGTCGAACACGACCGCGCGGCCTTTCTCCACGAGCTCCGAGCCGGCGCACAGACGCTGCGGCGGCAACGCCGGCGAGGCTGCCGGACGCGAGGGCGGCACCCCGCCGTCGTCAGGCATTCGCGTCGAGCCAGCGGGCGAGCTCGGCGGTCGACCGGGCGACGTGGAGCGGCCGGTGGCTCGCGAACTCGTCGGGGCCGTGCGCGCCGAAGCTCACGGCGACGCTCGCGCAGCCGGCGTTGGCGGCGAGCTGGAGGTCATGCGTGGTGTCGCCGACCATCAGCGTGCGCTCGGTCGCCGCTCCGAGCTCGCGCATCAGCTCGACGAGCATCAGCGAGTCGGGCTTGCCGCGCGTCTCGTCGGCGGTGCGCGTGGCGTCGAACAGCCCGGCGAGCGCCGAGCTCCCCAGCGCCTGGTCGAGGCCGCGCCGGGTCTTGCCGGTGGCGACGGCGAGCCAGTGGTTGCGCGCCTTCAGCGCGAGCAGCATCTCGAGCGTTCCGTCGAAGAGGACGATCTCGTCCTGGCGCGACAGGTAGTGATGGCGATATCGCTCCGCGAGCTCTCGATAGCGCTCGCTCGGCACGTCGGGCGCCGCGTGACGCAAGGCGTCGGCCAGGCCGAGGCCGATCACGTAGCTCGCGTCGCGGTCGCTGGGCACGGCGGCGCCGAGGTCGGCGCAGGCCGCCTGGATGCAACGCGCGATCAGGCGCGTCGAGTCGAAGAGCGTGCCGTCCCAGTCGAAGACGATCAGGTCGAAGCGGCGGCGCGTCTTCATGGACACCCCGCATGTTGCGCCCCGAGGGCGCCGCCGCCATCCCGGATTACACCGGGCCCGTGGCTCAGATCGCCAGCGGCGTGATCTTCGTGCCCTCGAGGCTGACGTTGGCCATCAGGCCGCCGTTGGTGAGGACGTAGCCGACGATCGCCTGCTGCGCGGTCTTGG
>DATIDZ010000150.1:0-12891 GCA_035456045.1 Caldimonas sp. | reverse complement strand
CGGCGCGATCGCCTTCAACAAGATCCCGGTGGCGGCGCTGCCGAGCTACAACACGCCGGTCATCAACGTCTCGGCGCAGCTGCCTGGCGCGAGCCCGGAGACGATGGCGACCTCGGTCGCGCTCCAGCTCGAGAAGCAGTTCCAGACGATCCCGGGACTGGCGGTCATCAGCTCGAGCAACACGCTCGGCGTGACGTCGGTGACGCTCGAGTTCGACCAGGGCCGCGACATCGACGCCGCCGCGGTCGACGTGCAGGCCGCGCTGCTGCGCGCCGCGCGCCAGCTGCCGATCGAGATGACGGTGCCGCCCGCGTACCGCAAGGTCAATCCGGCCGACGCGCCGGTCTTGTTCCTGGCGATGACCTCGCCGTCGCTCAGCCTGTCCGATCTCAACGACTACGCGGAGCACCTGATCTCGCCGACGCTGTCGACGCTCGATGGCGTCGCCCAGGTCAACATCTTCGGCCAGAAGCGATTCGCGGTTCGCGTGCGGGTGCAGCCCGACGCGCTCGCCGCGCGCAACATCAGCCTCGACGAGCTGACCAATGCCTTGCGCTCGGCCAACGCCAACACGCCGGTGGGCACGCTCGAGGGTCCGTCGCAGACGCTGACCCTGCAGGCCAACCGGCAGCTTCGCAATGCGGCGGAGTTCGCCGAGCTGATCGTCAGCAGCAAGGGCGGCAACACGGTCCGGCTGAAAGAAGTCGCTGCCGTCGAGGACAGCTTCGAGACCGTCAAGACCGCCGCGTCGTTCAACGGCGAGACGTCGATCTCGCTGGCGATCCTGCGCCAGCCCGATGCCAACACGGTCAAGGTCGTCGACGCGGTGCGCGCCAAGCTCGACGGCTTCCAGTCTCAGCTGCCGCAGTCGGTTCGCCTGACGGCCGTCAACGACCGATCGGTCTCGGTGCGCGCCGCGCTGCACGACGTGACGCTGACGATGCTCGGCACGATCGTCCTGGTCGTGCTGGTGATCTTTCTGTTCCTGCGCCGCTTCGTCGCCACCGCGATCCCGACGCTCTCGCTGCCCGTTTCGCTGGTCGGCGCCGTGTCGCTGCTCTGGGCCTTCGGCTACACGATCGACAACATCTCGCTGCTCGGCCTGACGCTCGCCGTCGGCCTGGTCGTCGACGACGCGATCGTGATGCTCGAGAACATCATGCGCCACGTCGAGGCCGGTGAGCCGCCGTTCCAGGCGGCGTTGCGCGGCTCGCGCGAAGTCGGCTTCACGATCATCTCGATCTCGAGCTCGCTCGTCGCCGTGTTCATCCCGATCTTCTTCATGCCGGGCGTGATCGGGCTGCTCTTCCACGAGTTCGCGGTCATCGTCGCGCTGGCGATCGTCGCCTCGGCGTTCGTCTCGCTGACGCTGGTGCCGATGCTAGCGAGCCGCTTCCTGAGCGACGAGGCGCACAAGAAGCGCCCGGGCGCGATCGTCCGTGTCTTCGAGCGCGCCTTCGACGCGACGCTGGCCTCGTACACGCGCACGCTCGACGTCGCCCTGCGCCATCGTGGCGTCGTCCTCGTCGTCGCCTTGCTCACCTTCGTCGCGACGGCGTGGCTGTTCGTGACGATCCCGAAGGGGTTCTTCCCCGAGGAGGACATCGGCCAGATCAGCATCTCGACCGAAGCCGCCGAGGACATCTCTTTTCCGGCGATGGTCCGCCTGCAGGGGCGCGTGGCCGACGTCCTGCGCAACGACCCGGCGGTCGCGGCCGTCAACTCGTTCAACGGCGCCGGCGGCTCGGGCGGCTCGCAGAACGTCGGCCGCCTGTTCGTCAACCTCAAGCCGCGCGGCGAGCGGCCGCCGATGAAGCAGGTGGTCGAGAACCTGCGCAGGAAGATGCGCGAGGTGCCGGGGATCAGCGTCTACATGCGGCCGATCCAGAACCTGCAGCTCGGCGGGCGCCCGAGCAAGGCGCAGTATCAGTACATCCTGCAGAGCGTGCAGGCGGGCGAGCTCAACGACTGGGCGCTGCGCCTGCAGGAGCCGATGCGCGCCGACCCGATGTTCCGCGACGTGACGAGCGATTCGCAGCTGAAGGGGCTGCAGGCGTCGCTCAAGATCGACCGCGACCGCGCCAACACGCTCGGTGTCTCGATCGACGCGATCCGCACCGCGCTCTACAGCGCGTTCGGCGAGCGCCAGGTGTCGACGATCTTCACGCCGGTCGACAGCTACCAGGTGATCATGGAGGTCGCGCCGGGCGCCAAGCAGGACGAGAGCGCGTTCAACAACATCTACGTCCGCTCGTCGACCGGCGCGCTGGTGCCGCTGTCGAGCTTCACGACCGTGCAGCGCTCGATCGGCCCGACCGCGATCAACCACGTCGGCCAGCTGCAGGCGGTGACCGTGTCGTTCAACCTCGCGCCCGGCACCGCCCTCGGCGACGCGACGGCGAAGATCGAGAAGTACCGCGACCAGCTCCGCATGCCGGCGTCGATCATCACGAGCTACGGCGGCGACGCGGCGGTGTTCAAGAGCTCGCAGGGAAGCCAGGCGATCCTGATCGTCTCCGCGCTGCTCGTCATCTACGTCCTGCTCGGCGTGCTCTACGAGAGCTACATCCACCCGCTGACGATCCTTGCCGGGCTGCCGTCGGCGGCGGTCGGCGCGCTGCTCACGCTGAGGCTCTTCGACCAGGACCTGACGCTGATCGCGACGATCGGGATCCTGCTCCTGATCGGCATCGTCAAGAAGAACGCGATCATGATGATCGACTTCGCCCTCGACGCGCAGCGTCACCAGGGCATGGCGCCCGCAGCAGCGATCCGCGAGGCGTGCATCCTGCGCTTTCGGCCGATCATGATGACGACGCTCGCCGCGCTGATGGGCGCGCTGCCGATCGCGCTCGGCCTCGGCGCCGGTGCCGAGCTGCGCCAGCCGCTCGGTCTCGCGGTCGTCGGCGGGCTCGTCTTCTCGCAGGCGATCACGCTCTACATCACGCCGGTGATCTACCTCGCGCTCGACCGCTTCAGCGGCAAGGGGCCGGTGCTGACGCCCGAGGTGCAGGTCGGCGCGCCGGCGACGCCGGCGCATTCGACCACGCGAAGTTAGCGCGGCGCGCGACCGCGCGCGATCGCGGTCAGTGGAGGTGCGGGCCCGGCGTCGCCGCGGCGAGGACGCTGAGGGCGGTGCTGCCGACGCTGCCGGCCTCGATCTCCGCTTCGCTCGCCTCGCGGACGTCGCGGACGACGAGCGCGAGTCGCAAGGCGATGCCCGCGAGCGGATGATTGCCGTCGAGGACGACGTGATCGGGGTAGACCTCGGTGACGGTGTAGATCGCGTCCTCGGGCATGTCGGGAGTCACCGCGCCCGGCGGCGGCCCCTCGAACTGCATGCCCGGCTCGACGACGCCCTCGGGGAAGATGCCGCGCGACTCGAAGAAGACGAGCGCGGGGTCGTACTCGCCGAAGGCGTGCTCCGGCTCAAGGTGCAGCGTCGTCTCGAAGCCGGCCTCCTGTCCGTCGAGGGCTTCCTCGACCTTCGCGAGCAGGTCGTCGCCGCCGTAGAAGAACTCGACCGGCTCGGCCAGCTCGTCGATCTCGGCGCCTTGCGCGTCGGCGAGGCGCCAGGTCAGGCTGACGACGCAGGGCGCGGCGATTTCCATCAAATGATCATCGCACAATGAGGCATGGACCCACGCCGGCCGATGACCCTGCTCGGCGGCCTGTCGGCCAGCCAATTCATGCGGCGGCACTGGCAGCGAAAGCCGCTCCTCGTCCGGGCCGCCTGCCCGGACGCGCTGGCCGATGTCGACCGCTCGCGGCTCTTCGCCCTCGCGGCGCGCGACGACGTCGAGTCGCGCCTGATCGTGCGCGCCGGTGCCCGCTGGTCGGTGCGCCCGGGTCCGATCGCAAGGCGCGCGCTGCCGACGCTGGCGACGCCGGCGTGGACGCTGCTCGTCCAGGGCGTCGACCTGCACGACGAGCAGGCGCATCGCCTGTTGCGGCGCTTTCGCTTCATCGCGGATGCGCGCCTCGACGACGTCATGTGCTCGTACGCGAGCGACGGCGGCGGCGTCGGGCCGCACGTCGATTCGTACGACGTCTTCCTGCTGCAGACGGCAGGCCGGAGGCGGTGGCGGATCGGCCCGGCAGCGAAGGCGCGTCTTCGCGAGGACGTGCCGCTCAAGATGCTCGCCGACTTCGTGCCCAGCGAAGAGTGGCTGCTCGAGCCCGGCGACATGCTGTACCTGCCGCCGGGCTGGGGCCACGACGGCGTCGCCGTCGGCGAGTCGATCACGGCATCGATCGGCTTTCGCGCGCCGCTCGGCCGCGAGCTCGCCGTCGAGGTCGCGCAGCGGCTCGCCGAGGCGGCCCGCGACGGCGGCGATCCGGCGACTCGCGGGCGGCGCTATCGCGATGCCGGCGCCCCCGTGACGGACCGGCCGGCTCGCATTCCGGCGCCGCTGCAGCGTTTCGCGGCGGCGGCGCTCGAACGGCTGGTCGCCGATCGCGGTGCCACGTCGCGCGCGCTCGGGGAAGTCCTGAGCGAGCCGAAACCCGGCACCTGGTTCGAGCGCGCCGACGGGCCAACGCCGCCGCTCGGGGCGATCGCCTTGGCGCGCCGCACGCGCATGCTCTACGACGAGCGCTTCGTCTTCATCAACGGCGAGGCGTACCGGGCCGGCGGCCGCGATGCGACACTGATGCGCCAGCTCGCCGACGAGCGCCGGCTCGACGCGCGGGGTGTCTCCGGCGCCAGCGTCGCTGCGCGGGAGTTGCTCGAGGAGTGGCTGGGCGCCGGCTGGTGCGTCGCCGCCCGCGAGCCTTTCGACGAGGAGACGACATGAGCGCCGATGACATCGTCACGATCGCCTCTCGCGCCGACTTCGTCCAGGCGGTGCGTGACGCGATCGTCCTGGCCGAGCAGGAGCGGGCGCGCGAGATCGTCTTCGTCGATCGCGATTTCGCCGACTGGCCGCTCAACGATCCGGCGCTGATCGACTCGCTTTCCCGCTGGATCGATTCGAGCCGGCTCCTGGTGGTGTTCGCCCACAGCTTCGACGAGCTGGCCCGTCGCCAGCTCCGCTT
This sequence comes from Caldimonas sp., assembly GCA_035456045.1. Lineage (GTDB taxonomy): Bacteria > Pseudomonadota > Gammaproteobacteria > Burkholderiales > Burkholderiaceae_C > Schlegelella_A. Next base: position 7,854 of record DATIDZ010000150.1, on the reverse strand, counting down.
CGTCGCGTGGCGTCGCCAATGGGCCCATGCGGTGCAATGCAGGAGCGATCCCGACCTCGAGGCCGAGCAGACCCCGACGCTGCTTCTGGTTCCGGGCCACGCCTGCGTCCGGCTGCTCGACCGCGTCAGGTGCCGAGGCACGGTGTCGAATCGACCGGTCGATTTGACCGAGTCGCGGGAAGCGGTTGACGCGCTTTTGCAACGATCCGTCGAGGCCTTTCCTGTCACCACCCTGGGGCTCTAGGGAAAGCCCCTAAGACGCCTATAATCATTGGTTAGGCACTGGAAATGCTCGAGCTTTCCTTGTCTTGCAGAGACGATGGGGCTCTTCGACCAAGAGGGTTCCCACAATTGCCGGTAATTGTCCGAACTTAAAATCGAGGAGAAACATGAAAACAGCACTGTTGATGGTGACCCTGGCCGCCGCCGTTTCGTTCGCTGCGTGCAGCAAGAAGGAAGAGTCGACCACGACGGTCACGCCGCCCGCGACGACGACGACGCCGTCGACCTCGACCACCGTTGTCACCACGCCTTCCGACTCCGGCGCTTCTGCGGCCGCGACGTCCGCCAACACCGCGGCGATGGCTGCCACCGATGCCGCGTCGTCTGCGAACGCGGCGGCCTCGGCTGCCATGGGCGCTGCGTCGAAGTAAGAGCTTCACGCTCGACTGCAAAAGCCGCCTCCGGGCGGCTTTTTGCTTTTCGCCCGCCCGCTCGGGCGATGGCTCAGTCGATCGGCAACCAGCCGAAGCCGAGCACCGGATCGGCGATGACGACATCGTCGGCCCGGCTGCCCCAGCTCGCGGCCAGCGCGGCCCGGACGAGCTCGGGCCGGTTGTTCTCGCGGCTCAGGTGGGCGGCGACGAGCCGGCCGAGCCGGGAGCCGACGCCGCGCTCGAGCAATTCGACCGCGAGCGCGTTGCTGAGGTGGCCGAAGCGGCCGCCGATGCGCGCCTTCAGCGACGGTGGGTAGCGCGACGCCGCGAGCATCGCCGTGTCGTGGTTGCACTCGAGAATCAGCGCCGCACAGCCGGCGATGCTCTCGAGCATGTGCTCGGTGATCGAGCCGAGGTCGGTCAGCACGCCGAGGCAGCGCTCACCGTCGCTGCAACGCAGCTGCAGCGGCTCGGCGGCATCGTGGGCGACGGTGAACGGCCGCAGCTCGAGGTCGCCGACGGCGATCGAATCGCCGTCGCGAGCGAACGACAGTCGCGCCGGAAGCGCGCATTCGCCGATCGCGCGCCAGGTGCCGCGGCTCATCCAGATCGGGAGGTCGTGGCGCTCGGCGAGCGTGACCGCGCAGCCGATGTGATCGCTGTGCTCGTGCGTGACGAAGACGGCGTCGAGGTCGCCGACCGCGAGCCCGGCGCGGTCGAGCCGCGATTCGAGCTCGCGAAGAGAAAAGCCGGCGTCGACGAGCAGCCGCGTGGTCGTGATGCCGCTCGTCGCCTCGACGACGGTCGCGTTGCCGCTGCTGCCGCTGCCGAGGCTGTAGAAGCGGATCATGACCTCTGCCCCGCGGCGACGAGCCGCCGCGCGCCCGGCCGCGCCGTCACTAGCGCAGGTCTTCGAGCAGCAGGTTGACGATCCGCTTGCCGGCGTCGCCCGTCTCGGGCTTGCCCTGCGAATCGAGGACGGCGACGGTCGTCGCCTTGCCTTCGGTGTTCACCTTGACGCGGTACTTGGCCAGCGCCGAGTTGTCGGTCTTCTTCTTGCTGAACATCCGGCTGAAGAAGTTCGGCTCCTCGCGCCCGGCGGAGGCGGGGTCCACGTAGCGGACGAAGTACAGCCCCTGCGCGCGATCGCGGTCCTCGACCGTGAAGCCGCTGCGGTCGAGGGCGATGCCGACGCGGCGCCAGGCGCGGTCGAAGGGATCGTCGAGCTGCAGCGTCGGGGTCGGCTGTCCTTCGAGCAGGCGCGCGCGCGCCGGGCCGCTCGGTGCGGCGACCGCCGCAGCGACGGTGGTGCGCGCCTGCTCTTCCTTGACGCCGAGCTTGACCATGATCCGAGCGAGGAATGCCGCCTCCAGCTCCGGGTCGCTCGGACGCGGCTGCCATACCGTGCTGTCGTTGCGCTGGCCGACGTAGACCTCGACCAGGCCACGATGGCTGATGAAGACGTCGCTGCCGGTCGCGGTGCGCTCGACGCGGGTCGTGAACTTGTCGAGCTCGCCGGTCGAGTAGGCCGAGTCAAGAACGCGGCCGATCGCGGAGCGGATGAAATCCTGCGGCAGCTTGGCGCGGTTCTCGGCCCAGTCGGTCTCGAGAACGCCCGCGTCGGGGCGATCCTGGACGATGTTGAAGCCGTTGTCCTTCCAGAACGTCCGCAACTGCGGATAGATGGCTTCCGGTGTCAGCGTCGTGCTGAGCCAGCGCTCGTTGCCGGAGCGCTCCATGCGGATCGCTCCGACCTCTTGCGGCGCGATGACCGGCGTCGGCGCCGGCCCGGATGCCGCGGCGGCTGCGGCCGTCGCCGTCTGGAACGCCGAGGCGCTGACGGCGCCGTTCGGCTGCTGGTAGCGCGATTCGCGCGTGAGCTGGCTCAGGTCGGGCGGCACCTCGAGCGGCGCCGTGCGCGTGCTCGACGTCGACTTGTAGTCGACCTTGTCGCCGGCGAGCGTGTCGTTGATCGTCGAGCAGGCGGCGAGCAGCGCGACGCACGACACCAGCGTCGCGAGGCGAAAGGAAAGGGAAAGGGTCACTCTGGGGATCTCCATCGAAGCTGAGGGCGGCCGCGCCGACGGCGGTGCCGCATGCATTGCTCAGGCCACGGCTGACGGGTCGTTCGGATCGAAGGTCACCGCACCGGGCCGATGCCGGCCTCGCGCAGCGCCGCTTCGACGGCGGCGCGCCCGGCCTCGCCGATCGGCAGGATCGGCAGGCGCACCGTCGCGCCGCAGCGGCCGAGCCGCTCGAGCGCCCACTTCGTCGGCGCCGGGCTCGGCTCGACGAACAGCGAGGTGTGCAGGCTCAGCAGCTTGAGGTGCAGCCGCGCCGCCTCGCGCGCATTGCCGGCCAGCGCCGCGGTGCAGAGCGCCTGCATCTCGCGCGGTGCGACGTTGGCCGTGACGCTGACCGTGCCATGGCCGCCGAGCAGCATCAGCGCGATCGCGCTGTCGTCGTTGCCCGAGTAGATCGAGAAGCCCGGCGGCACGTCGCGGATGAGCGCAGCAGCGCGGACGATGTCGCCGCTCGCCTCCTTGACGCCGATGATGCCCGGCACCTTCGCCAGCCTGAGCACGGTCTCCGGCTGCATGTCGGCGACGGTCCGGCCAGGGACGTTGTAGACGACCATCGGGATGTCGACGGCCTCGGCGATCGCCTTGAAGTGGCGATAGATGCCTTCCTGCGACGGCTTGTTGTAGTAGGGCACGACCGACAGCGTGCAATCGGCGCCGACCTTGAGCGCGAACCGCGACAGCTCGATCGCCTCCGCGGTCGCGTTGCCGCCCGTCCCGGCCATGACCGGGACGCGGCCGCGCGCGTGCTCGACCGCGACGCGGATGATCTCGCAGTGCTCGTCGACGGTGACGGTCGGCGACTCGCCGGTCGTGCCGACGACGCCGATGCATTGCGTGCCTTCCTCGACGTGCCAGTCGATGAGGCGCCGCAAGGCGTCGTAGTCGACGCTGCCGTCGTCGCGCATCGGGGTGACGAGCGCGACGATGCTTCCGGTGATGGGTTTCATGCGCGGATCCTGAATCGGTCGATTCTAGCGACCCGGCCCCGGGGGACCGGGCGTCAGCGGATAGCGCCGAACGATGGCGTCGGCCGGCTCGCGCACCGCTGCCAGGCGCTGCACGAAGCGGTCGGGATTCGCCAGGAAGCCGTCTTCGTAAGCCACCGTGCGCAGACCCGCGGCGGCGCCGAGAAGTTCACCGCGCGCGAGAAGAAACTCCGGCCGCGACGGCCGGCCGACCGTCTCGTTGCCGACGGCGAACGTCTCGTACAGCAGGACGCCGCCTTCGGCGAGCGAGGGGGTCAGCATCGGCAGGAGCGGTCGCCACAGGTAGTTCGTGACGACGATCGCGTCGAAGCGGCGACCGGGGAGCGGCCAGGGGGCGTTCTCGAGGTCGGCGACGACGACCTCCGCGATGCCGCCGAGCGGCGTCACCGCCGCGGCATCGCGGTCGACCGCGGTGAGGACATGACCGCGCGCCGCGAGCCACTGCGTGTGCCGACCGCTGCCGGCCGCGACGTCGAGGACGCTGCCCCGCGGCGCGATGAGGTGCGCCCAGCGCGTGATCCAGGGCGACGGCGGATGCGAGGCCGGCTGCGGCGTCATCGCTCGGGCCGCCGGCTCGTCGTCAGAAACAGGCCCAGATCCGGTTGGCGAGGTCGACGGCGAGGTCGGGTCGCTGGTAGGCGGCGAAGACCGCGGCGAGGACGAGGACGGCCGCCGACCAGGCCGCGATCCGCGCCGGCCTCATGCCATCGCCGGGCGCAGGATCGCCCGCTCGCGGATCGGCAGGTTGACCACGGCGGCGAAGACGCCGAGCGCGACCGCGATCCACCAGACGACGTCGTAGCTGCCGGTCGCGTCGTAGAGCCGGCCGCCGAGCCAGACGCCGAGAAAGCTGCCGACCTGATGACTGAGGAAGACGAAGCCGCCCAGCATCGACAGATAGCGGACGCCGAAGATCTCGGCGACGATGCCGTTGGTGAGCGGCACGGTCGACAGCCACAGGAAGCCCATCGCCGCCCCGAACAGGTAGACGCTCAACGGCGTCAGCGGCGCCACCACGAAGGCGACGATCGCGAGCGAGCGCAGCGCGTAGATCGTCGACAGCAGGTATCGCTTGGGAAAGCGGCCGCCGAGCGAGCCGGCGACATAGGTGCCGAAGACGTTGAAGAGGCCGATCAGCGCGAGCGCCGTCGTCGCGACGCCCGGCGTGAGGCCGCGGTCCTTGAGGTAGCTCGGCATGTGCACGCCGATGAACGCCAGCTGGAAGCCGCAGACGAAGTAGCCGGCCGTGAGCAGCTTGAAGCTGCGGTCGCTGATCGCTTCGCGAAGCGCTGCGCCGATGCTCTGCTGCGGCGCAGCGGACTCGACGCGCTTCGGCTCGCGCAGGCCGAACGCGAGCGGGACGATGACGAGCGCGCTCAGGCCGAGCACGAACAGCGCGTTCTGCCAGCCCACGCCGCCGATCAGGCCGCCCTCGATCGGCACCATCAGGAACTGGCCGAACGAGCCGGCTGCGGCAGCGATTCCCATCGCCCAGCTGCGCTTGTCGGGCGCCACGTTGCGACCGATGACGCCGTAGACGACGGCGTACGTCGTCCCGGCCTGCGCCATCCCGAGCAGGACGCCGGCGCCGCCGAGGAAGCCCGCGCCCGTCGTCGCGAGGCCCATCGTCACCAGGCCGGCGGCGTACAGGAGGCTGCCGATGACGAGGACGCGGAACGCGCCGTAGCGGTCGGCAACCGCTCCGGCGAACGGACCGGCGAGTCCCCAGGCGAGATTCTGGACGGCGAGGGCGAACGCGAAGGTCTCGCGGTTCCAGCCTCGATCGATCGTGATCGGCTGCAGCCACAGGCCGAAGCCGTGACGGATGCCCATCGACAGCGTCACGATGGCGGCGCCGCAGACGAGGATCTGCGTCATCGACAGCGGCTGGGTCGTCCTCGTCATGCGGCGCTCAGGAGACGGCGGCCGGGCGGCTGACGCGATCGATCAGCTCGATCGACGGTGCATCGAGCGCGAGCGCGGCGGCGCCGACGAGCTCGGCGAGCTGCGCCGGGCTGGTTGCGCTCGCGATCGGCGCGGTGATGCCCGGCCGCGCGATCTGCCACGCGAGCGCGACCTGCGCCGGCGTCGCACCGACCGTCGCCGACACGGCATCGAGCGCGCCGAGGATCGCCAGGCCACGCTCGTTGAGGTACTTGCCTGCGCCGCTGCCCCGAACGCTCTTGCCGAGATCGGCGGCGCTGCGGTATTTGCCGGTCAGGAAGCCGCTCGCCAGCGCGTAGAAATTGATCACGCCGACGCCGTGCTCGCGGCACACCGGCTGGAGCTCGCTCTCGTACGGCTCTCGCTCGACCAGGTTGTAGAGCGGCTGCAGCGACTCGTAGCGCGGCACGCCGAGGCGCGCGCTCGTCTCGAGCGCGAGCGCGAGGCGCGGACCGCTGTGGTTCGACGCGCCGAGCGCCCGCACCTTGCCTTCCTTGATCAGCTCGGCAAAGGCCGCGAGCGTTTCCTCGAGCGGCGTCGCGGTGTCGTCGTCGTGCGACTGGTACAGGTCGATCACGTCGGTCTTCAGGCGCCGCAGCGAAGCCTCGACGGCGCGCCGGATGTAGGTCTTGGACAACCCCTTGTCGTTGTCGCCCATCGGCTTGCCGACCTTGGTGGCGAGGACGATTCGGTTGCGCTTGCCGCTCTGGCGGAACCACTTGCCGAGGATGGTTTCCGACTCGCCGCCGGCATGCCCCGGGACCCAGCGCGAGTACACGTCGGCGGTGTCGACGAAGTTCATGCCGGCGTCGACCCAGGCATCGAGCAGCCGGAACGACATCGACTCGTCGACGGTCCAGCCGAACACGTTGCCGCCGAGGCAGACGCGCGACACCCGCAGTCCCGAGCGGCCGAGCGGGCGAGTGTCCATCGGACGATTGTTGCAGGCCTGCGCGCGCCTTGCAGGCGACGCGCCCGGGCGTCGACGCCGGTCACGCAGGCTGCGGATCGGCGCCCCGGCTGCCGCGTCCATAGGCGGCGACGTTGACGTCGCGCCAGGCGAGCATCGCCAGCATGCGGCGATCCGCCGGCGCGGCGAACCCGCACTCGCCTTCGAAGCTCGCCGGGTTGCGGAAGCTGCCGAACAGCAGGTCCCACAGCGGCAGATCGCCGTAGTTGTCGGCATGCACGCCGAGCCGGTGGTGCTCGCAATGCGCTTCGGGGCGCTGGATCAAGTAGCCGATCCAGCGCGGCGTCCGCACGTTCCAGTGCTGGAACATGCCGTGGAACGCAGCGACGTAGCCGACCAGCGCCGCCGCGACCGGATCGAGCCCGAGCACGATCACCGTGACAAACAGCTGCAGGATCACCTGCACGACCATCTCGAGCGGGTGGAACAGGGTCGAGCCGCTGATGTCGACCCGCTGCGGGCTGTGGTGCAGCTGGTGGCCGGCGCGCCAGAGCGGCGTCCACGCATGCGAAGCGCGGTGCCAGGCGAACGCAAGCGCCGACAGCACGATCCAGCCGACCAGCGTGCCGCCGGCGACGCCGAGGCGCGTGCCGTCGAGCCAGCGATGCGAGGCGAGCCAGTCGGCGGGGACGAGCAGCGGAACGAGGGTCGAGACCGTTCCGATCGCGACCAGGAAGGTGATGCCGATCCAGCGCCAGCCGCGCCGCTCGGGGAAGCGGCGAGCGGGCCACGCGGCTTCCACCGCGAGCATGGCGAGGTAGGTAACCGGAACGAGAAGACCGATGAGATCGAGGGCTTGCATGGCGGGTTCCTTGGCGAGAGGCGACGGCAGGACCGGTGCCGTCCTTACGGTGTAAGTCGAGGCGAAAGATTAGATCCTTACGCCGTAAGATGTCAACATGGTCCGCCGAGCCCCTTCCGCCCCTTCGCCCGCTCGGGAGCCGTTGACGCGGGAGCGCATCGTCGACGCGGCGCTCGCCGTCATCGAGGAGGACGGACTGGCCGCCTTCAGCACGCGCAAGCTCGGCCGGCGGCTGCGCTGCGAGGCGATGAGCATCTATCACCACTTTCCGAGCAAGCAGCACCTGCTCGATGCGCTGGTCGAGCACGCGATCGCGAGCGTCGAGGTTCCCGAGCCCGGCCCCGATGGAGAAGCGCGACTGCGCCGGACGCTCGACTCCTACCGCGCGATGGCGCACCGCTGGCCGGCGCTG
>DATIDZ010000149.1:0-4440 GCA_035456045.1 Caldimonas sp. | reverse complement strand
TAAATAGAAGCCTCGAGCCCCACATCGGCACGAGAAAGAGAGGTAATCCGAATGTCCGGTCACCCTGTCCTCCCCGCCGAGAAGATCACCCTGCCGCTGCTCCCGCTGCGCGACGTGGTCGTCTTCCCGCACATGGTCATTCCGCTGTTCGTGGGCCGCCCGAAATCGATCAAGGCCCTCGAGGTCGCCATGGAAGCCGGCCGCCAGATCATGCTGGTCGCCCAGAAGGCCGCCGGCAAGGACGAGCCGAAGCCCGACGACATGTTCGAGGTGGGCTGCGTCTCGTCGATCCTGCAGATGCTCAAGCTTCCCGACGGCACGGTGAAGGTGCTCGTCGAAGGCGTCCAGCGCGCCACCACGCACAGCGTCAGCGACAACGGCGAGTACTTCGTCTCCGAGGTCACGCCGGTGCCGCCCGAGGTCGAGCAGAAGAGCGAGGTCGAGGCGCTGCGCCGCGCCGTCACTCAGCAGTTCGACCAGTACGTCAAGCTCAACAAGAAGATCCCGCCCGAGATCCTGACCTCGATCGCCGGCATCGACGACGCCGGTCGCCTGGCCGACACGATCGCCGCGCACCTGCCGCTCAAGCTCGAGAACAAGCAGTCGGTGCTCGACCTCGTCGACGTCGACAAGCGGCTCGAGAAGCTGCTCGAGCAGCTCGAGCACGAGGTCGACATCCTCCAGGTCGAGAAGCGCATCCGCGGCCGCGTCAAGCGCCAGATGGAGAAGAGCCAGCGCGAGTACTACCTCAACGAGCAGGTCAAGGCGATCCAGAAGGAGCTCGGCGACGGCGAAGAAGGCGCCGACATGGAGGAGCTCGAGAAGAAGATCATCGCCGCCAAGATGCCGAAGGAGGCCAAGAAGAAGGCCGACGCGGAGTTCAAGAAGCTCAAGCTGATGTCGCCGATGTCGGCTGAGGCGACCGTCGTCCGCAACTACATCGACACGCTGGTCAACCTGCCCTGGGCGAAGAAGACCAAGATCAAGCAGGACCTGGCGTTCGCAGAGCAGGTGCTCAACGAGGACCACTACGGCCTCGACAAGGTCAAGGACCGCATCCTCGAGTACCTCGCGGTGCAGCAGCGCGTCGACAAGATGAAGTCGCCGATCCTGTGCCTGGTCGGGCCTCCGGGCGTCGGCAAGACATCGCTCGGCCAGAGCGTGGCGCGCGCGACCGGGCGCAAGTTCGTCCGGATGGCGCTCGGCGGCGTTCGCGACGAGGCCGAGATCCGCGGCCACCGCCGCACCTACATCGGCTCGATGCCGGGCAAGGTGCTGCAGAGCCTGTCGAAGATCGGCACGCGCAACCCCCTGTTCCTGCTCGACGAGATCGACAAGCTGGGCATGGACTTCCGCGGCGACCCGTCGTCGGCGCTGCTGGAGGTGCTCGACCCCGAGCAGAACCACACGTTCAGCGACCACTACGTCGAGGTCGACTTCGACCTGAGCGACACGATGTTCATCGCGACCTCCAACTCGATGAACATCCCGCCGGCGCTGCTCGACCGGATGGAGGTCATCCGCCTCTCGGGCTACACCGAGGACGAGAAGGTCAACATCGCGTTGCGCTATCTGCTGCCCAAGCAGCAGAAGAACAACGGCGTCAAGGCCGAGGAGATGGAGGTCACGGAGTCGGCGGTGCGCGGCATCGTCCGCTACTACACGCGCGAGGCGGGCGTGCGCTCGCTCGAGCGCGAGATCGCCAAGATCTGCCGCAAGATCGTCAAGGCGATCCAGTTGAAGCAGGTCACCGACAAGGTCGTCGTCACCGAGGACAACCTCAACGACTACCTCGGCGTCAGGAAGCACGACTACGGCCAGGCCGAGAAGGAGAACCAGGTCGGCCAGGTCGTCGGTCTCGCCTGGACCGAGGTCGGCGGCGACCTGCTGACGATCGAGGCCGCGGTGATGCCCGGCAAGGGCAACATCATCCGCACCGGCCAGCTCGGCGACGTGATGAAGGAATCGGTTGAGGCGGCGCGCTCGGTCGTGCGCAGCCGCTCCAAGCGCCTGGGCATCAAGGACGAGATGTTCGAGAAGCGCGACGTGCACATCCACGTGCCCGACGGCGCGACCCCGAAGGACGGACCGAGCGCGGGCGCGGCGATGACGACGGCGTTCGTGTCGGCGCTGACCGGCATCCCTGTTCGCGCGCACGTCGCGATGACGGGCGAGATCACGCTGCGCGGCGAGGTCACGGCGATCGGCGGCCTCAAGGAAAAGCTGCTCGCGGCGCGCCGCGGCGGCATCAAGACGGTCCTCATTCCCGAGGAGAACGTCAAGGACCTGCAGGACATTCCCGAGAACGTCAAGAACCAGCTCGAGATCGTGCCGGTCAAGTGGATCGATCGCGTCCTCGAGATTGCCCTCGAGCGCGTGCCGCAGCCGCTGCCGGACGAAGAGCCGGCGAAGCCGGCCGAAGCAGCGCCCGCCACGGCGGCGCCCGCGGCAGTGCCTCCGGGCGGCGACATCCTGACGCACTGACGCGCAACTCGTCGTGGCTGCGCAGAGGCGAGGCCACGACGATGCCGCTATACTTGCGGCCGCGTTGCCGGTGCCGAAAGCGCCGGTCCGCGATGCGGGAGTAGCTCAGTTGGTAGAGCGCAACCTTGCCAAGGTTGAGGTCGAGAGTTCGAGACTCTTCTCCCGCTCCAGACAGCAGAAAGGGAAGCCGCGGCTTCCCTTTTTCATCGAGTCGGTGCTCGTCGGACACGGTTCCGGCGAGATGCCGCAGACGGCGCGGTAGCAAAGCGGTTATGCACCGGATTGCAAATCCGAGTAGGTCGGTTCGACTCCGGCCCGCGCCTCCATCTCCATCGTCTTGCGACGATCGCGCATCGCGCTGACACGAAGGCGCTTCCCTCGAGCCCATCACGCGGGCCTGCTTGACCTTCTGGTGCCCAGGGCGGGATTCGAACCCACACGCCTGTTCGGCGACGCGTTTTAAGCGCGCTACGTCTACCTATTCCGTCACCCGGGCAGGGTGGCGCGGATCATAGGGGCGCGTAATCGGTGCGAGGTAACTGAAAGCACACGTGCACAAGCGCACACATCGACGACGCAATCCAAGGCCGATTCACCTATAGAGTCGTGCTGCTGAGACGATGGTACGACGCGCTCCGGAGCAAGCGTCACGAATGGGAAACACATGAGAGCTTTGATCGGATTGGTCGTCATCGCGATCGCCGCCTGCTCGACACCGAGCGAGATCGTCAAGACCGGCCCGACGACGTACCGCGTGCGGACCGACGCCGGCGGCGGCAACCCGAGCGACGCCGAGATCAAGACGCGCGGCATCGCGCGCGCGAACGAGTTCTGCGCGGCGCAAGGCAAGCGCGCCGTGATCAACGTCGGTCAGTCGAGCGGCTGGCATCTGTTCAGCGTGCAGACCGCCGAAGTGCAGTTCTTCTGCGACGATCCTCTGCCGTCCCGGGCCGCGAGCGCCGCCTCGGCGTCCTGAGCGCGCCGGCCCGGCACGCTCGATGCCGGAGGCGGGATCGGCCGGCTCGGCGGCCCCCGTCCGCGTGCCGGCTAAAATAGCACGATCGTTCGATCGATCCCCGCATAGATCCTCGGCAGGAGCTGCTCGATGAAAGTTCTCGTCCCCGTCAAGCGTGTCGTCGACTACAACGTCAAGGTGCGCGTCAAGTCCGACGGCTCCGGCGTCGACATCGCCAACGTCAAGATGAGCATGAACCCTTTCGACGAGATCGCCGTCGAGGAGGCCGTCCGGCTCAAGGAGAAGGGCGTCGTCACCGAGGTGATCGCGGTGTCGTGCGGCGTCCAGCAGTGCCAGGAGACGCTGCGCACGGCGATGGCGATCGGCGCCGACCGCGCGATCCTCGTCCAGTGCGACGACGAGCTGCAACCGCTTGCCGTCGCCAAGCTGCTCAAGGCGCTCGTCGACAAGGAGCAGCCCGGCCTCGTCATCCTCGGCAAGCAGGCCATCGACGACGACTGCAACCAGACCGGCCAGATGCTGGCCGCGCTGGCCGACCTGCCGCAGGCGACGTTCGCGTCGAAGGTCGAGGTCGCCGACGGCCACGCCAGCATCACGCGCGAGATCGACGGCGGCTCGGAGACGCTCAAGGTCAAGCTGCCGGCGGTGGTCACGACCGACCTGCGCTTGAACGAGCCGCGCTACGTGATGCTGCCGAACATCATGAAGGCGAAGAAGAAGCAGATGGACGTCGTGAAGCCCGCCGACCTCGGCGTCGACGTCAAGCCGCACCTGAAGATGCTCAAGGTGAGCGAGCCGCCCAAGCGTGGCGCCGGCGTCAAGGTGCCCGACGTGGCGACTCTCGTCGCCAAGCTCAAGAACGAAGCGAAGGTGATCTGAATGGCTGAAATCAAGGCGCTCGTCGTCGCCGAGCACGACAACGCCGGCATCCGCCCGGCCACCCTCAACACGGTTACCGCGGCCGCCAAGCTCGGCGGCGA
>DATIDZ010000148.1:0-11377 GCA_035456045.1 Caldimonas sp. | reverse complement strand
TACCACGGCGTCAAGTTCTACGAGACCTTCGGCGACTTCGGCTTCACGATGCGCGCGCGCATGGAGACGCTGCGCGTCTACGGCGCGGCGCTCGCGCCGGCGAGCGCGTGGCAGGTGCTGCAAGGCATCGAGACCCTGCCGCTGCGGATGGAGCGCCACTGCGCCAACGCGCTCGCCGTCGCCCGGTTCCTCGCGGACCATCCGCGCGTCGGCTGGGTCAACTATCCGGGCCTGGCCGAGCATCCCGACCACGCGCTCGTCGCCCGCCAGATGCGTCCGGTGAACGGCGTGCCCGGCGCGTCGGGGCTGCTCGCGTTCGGCGTCAAGGGCGGCCTTGCCGCCGGCGTGCGGTTCATCGAGGCCGCGCAGATGATGAGCCACCTCGCCAACATCGGCGACACGCGGACCCTCGTCATCCATCCGGCGTCGACGACGCACCGCCAGCTCGACGAGGCGCAGCAGCAGGCCGCCGGCGTGCCGCAGGACATGGTGCGGATCTCGGTCGGCCTCGAGCACGTCGACGACATCCTCTGGGACATCGACCAGGCGCTCGCCGCCTCCGCGGCCTAGCGGCCCGCGCGCTCGCGCTAGGAATTGCGGTTGTCGTCGCGGCTCGCCTCGGCGTCGCCGTCGGCGTTCTCGCCCTTGCCGACCAGGTGCGGCACGGCCATCAGGACGATCAGCGCGAGCACCGTGCTGATCACCGCGGTCGACTCCCGTCCGAGCCCGCAGGCGACGCCGATCGCGGCCGTCATCCAGACGCCGGCCGCCGTCGTCAGGCCCTGCACGGACTGCTCGGACGCGTGCTTGATGATCGCGCCAGCGCCGAGGAAGCCGACGCCGGTGACGATGCCCTGGATGACCCGGCTCAGGTCGCCGACGGCCATGCCGGCCTGCTGCGGCACGAGGGCGAACAGCGCGGCGCCGATCGCGACCAGCATGTGGGTCCGCATTCCGGCCGCCTTGCCGCTGCGCTCGCGCTCGTAGCCGAGCGCGCCGCCGAGCAGGCCGGCGAGCACCAGCCGGGCGACGATGCGCGTGAGCTGCCCGGCATCCGACACGTCGGCAAACTCTGCGCGAAGCGCTTCCATCACGGCGTCTGTCATCGGGACTCCCGTCTCGGGCAGGGTGCGAGGGTCGAGAATGCCACGAGACCGGCGCCTCCCGGCGCGAAGGGGCCTCGCGTTTTTCCGTGCTGCTGGCCAGCTGCGGCGGCGTGACAATGGCGTCGTTCCCCGGGCCATCGACCATGAACATCTACGAGCAGGGACTCGACAAGAACGCCGCGAACTTCGTGGCGCTGTCGCCGACCAGCTTCGTCGAGCGCAGCGCCGAGGTCTTCGCCGACCTGGAAGCGGTCGTTCACGGCCGGCGCCGCTACCGCTGGCGCGAGACGCGCGACCGCGCCGCGCGGCTGGCGGCGGCGCTGCGCTCGCTGGGCGTCGGCCGCGGCTCGACGGTCAGCACGATGCTGCACAACACGCCGGAGATGGTCGAGGCGCACTACGCGGTGCCGGCGCTCAACGCGGTCCTCAACACGCTCAACACGCGCCTCGACGCGGCGCTCATCGCCTGGCAGCTGAATCACTGCGAGTGCGCGGTGCTGATCACCGACCGCGAGCTCGCGCCCACGGTGGGCCCGGCGCTGCGCCTCCTGGCCGAGACGCACGGCCGCCGGCCGATCGTCATCGACGTCTGCGACACCGAGTACACGGGCGAGGGCGACCGGCTCGGGGCGCACGAGTACGAGGCGCTCCTCGCCGCCCACGATCCGTTCGCGCGGCTCGAAGGTCCGGCCGACGAATGGGACGCGATCGCGGTCTCGTACACCTCGGGGACGACCGGCGACCCGAAAGGCGTCGTCACCCATCATCGCGGCGCGTACCTCAACGCGGTGTGCAACGCGGCCACCTGGACGATGCCGCACTTCCCGCGCTACCTGTGGACGCTGCCGATGTTCCACTGCAACGGCTGGTGCTTCCCGTGGACGGTGGCGCTCCTCGGCGGCACCCACGTGTGCCTGCGCAAGGTCGATGCGGCGACGATCCTCGCGGCCATTCGCGACGAGCGTGTCGACCACTACTGCGCCGCGCCCATCGTTCACAACCTGCTGATCGCGGCACCGGAGTCGATGCGCGCCGGCATCGACCAGAAGGTGAGGGCGATGGTCGCGGGCGCGGCGCCGCCGGCGTCGATGATCGAGGGCATGGCGCGCATCGGCTTCGACATCACGCACGTCTACGGGCTGACCGAGGTCTACGGTCCGGCGGCGGTGGCGGTCAAGCGCCCGTCGTGGCAGGACGCGGCGATCGCCGAGCAGACCCGCCTCAACGGCCGCCAGGGCGTCCGCTACGTGCTCGAGGAGGCGATGACCGTTCGCGATCCGTCCACGCTCGCGGAGGTGCCTGCCGACGGGCAGACGATGGGCGAGATCATGTTCCGCGGCAACATCGTCATGAAGGGCTACCTGAAGAACGAGAAGGCCACCGCCGAATCGTTCGCCGGCGGCTGGTTCCACACCGGTGACCTCGCCGTGCTCGAAGCCGACCGCTACGTCAAGATCAAGGACCGCAGCAAGGACGTGATCATCTCGGGCGGCGAGAACATCAGCTCGCTCGAGGTCGAGGACGCCCTCTATCGCCACCCCGACGTCGTCGCCTGCGCAGTGGTCGCGCGGCCCGATGCCAAGTGGGGCGAGACGCCGCTCGCCTTCGTCGAGCTGAAGAGCGGCGCCAGCGTCACCGCGCCCGAGCTCGTCGCGCACTGCCGAGCGCTGCTCGCGGGCTACAAGGTGCCGCGCGAGATCCGCTTCGAGCCGATTCCCAAGACCTCGACCGGCAAGATCCAGAAGTTCCAGCTGCGCGAGCGGGCCCGCTCCGCCGCGGCAATCGAATAGACGCAGGACAGGAGCTCGACATGAACGACCGGGTCGCCGCCGACATGACTTCCTTCGTCAGGCGCGGCGTCGACGCGCGCGGCGTCGTCACCCTCACGCTCGACCGCCCCCAGTCCTTCAACGCGCTGAGCGAGGGAATGCTCGCGGCGCTCCAGGCCGAGCTCGATGGGCTCGCGACGGACGAGACCGCGCGCGTCGTCGTGATCGCCGCGACCGGCAAGGCGTTCTGCGCCGGCCACGACCTGAAGGAGATGCGCGCGAAGCCGTCGCAGGCGTACTACGAGGCGCTGTTCGCACAGTGCGCGCGGCTGATGCTGACGATCCAGCGCTTGCCGCTGCCGGTGATCGCGCGCGTCCAGGGCATCGCCACCGCCGCCGGCTGCCAGCTGGTCGCCGCGTGCGACCTCGCCATCGCCGTCGACAGCGCCCGTTTCGCGGTGAGCGGCGTCAACCTCGGCCTGTTCTGCTCGTCGCCGAGCGTGCCGCTGGTGCGCAACGTCGCGCGCAAGCCCGCGTTCGAGATGCTCGTCACCGGAGAGTTCATCTCCGCCGAGGAGGCGCGCGCGCGCGGGCTGGTCAACCGAGTCGCCTCGATGGAGGCGCTCGACGGCGCGGTCGAGTCGCTCGTCGCGTCGATCGTCGCCAAGCCGCGCGCGGCGATCGCGCTCGGCAAGGCGCTGTTCTACCGCCAGATTGAACGGGGCAGCGAAGCCGCGTACGAGGACGCGGCCAGGACCATGGCCCGCAACATGATGGAGCCCGACACGCTCGAAGGTGTCCAGGCCTTCATCGACAAGCGCAAGCCCGACTGGCCGAGCTGACCGCGCCGAGCAGCCGGTTGTCCGGACAACCCACGCCAATCCCGGATTGAGAACCCGATCCGCATCGGTTATGTTTTCCGGGTGCAGCGCGACCGCGCGAGACCGAATCGAGGAGCCCTCATGAGAAAGACGATCGCCGGCGCCGTGTCGAGCGTGATTGCCGTTTGCGCGCTCGCGTTCGCGGGCCAGGCGCTGGCCCAGGAAAAGCTCACCGTCTGGTGGGTCAAGGGCTTCTACAAGTCCGAGGACGACGCCCTGTTCGAGGCGATCAAGAAGTATGAGGCCAAGAGCGGCGTCAAGGTCGAGCTCTCGCAGTACCCGATCCAGGACATGATCCCGAAGACGGTCGCGGCGCTCGACGCGGGATCGCCCCCCGACGTGGCGTATGCCGACGTGTACGACTTCCAGGTGACGGGCAAGTGGGCCTTCGACGGCAAGCTCGAGGACATCAGCGACGTGCTGACGCCGATGAAGGCGCGCTTCCTCAAGAACACGCTGGAGACGACCTGGCTCTACGACGACAAGTCGAAGAAGCGCGCGTACTACGCGTTCCCGCTCAAGCAGCAGACGATGCACGTCGAGATCTGGCTCGACATGCTGCAGGCGGCCGGTTTCAAGGAGTCCGACATCCCGACCAAGTGGAGCGACTACTGGTCGTTCTGGTGCGACAAGGTCCAGCCGGCCTATCGCCAGAAGACGGGAACGCGCGTGTTCGCGATCGGCCAGCCGATGGGCGTCGACTCGAGCGACTCGTTCTACTCGTTCCTGACCTTCATGGACGCGTACAACGTCAAGCTGGTCGACGACAACGGCAAGCTGCTGGTCGACGATCCGCACGTCAAGGCCGGGCTGGTGAGCGCGCTCAAGGACTACACCGACGTCGCGACGAAGGGCTGCACGCCGCCGTCGTCGACGAGTTGGAAGGATCCGGACAACAACGTCGCCTTCTTTAACAAGACGACCATCATGACCCACAACGCGACGATCTCGATCGCCGCCAAGTGGCTCGACGACGCCAACAACGAGGCGCTCAGCGCCGATCAGCGCGCGACCGCCAAGAAGAACTACGACGAGCTGATCCGCACGGCGGGCTTCCCGAACAAGCCAGACGGCTCGAAGATGGTCTATCGCGCCGCCGTCAAGACGGGTGTCGTCTTCTCGGCCGCGAAGAACAAGGCCCGCGCCAAGGAGTTCGTCGCCTTCCTGCTCCAGGACGAGAACCTGACGCCTTACGTCGAGGGCTCGCTCGGCCGCTGGTACCCGGTCGTGACGACGGCCACGCAGCGTCCGTTCTGGCAGGCCGACCCGCATCGCCGCTCGGTCTTCAACCAGTTCGGCGCGGGCACCGTGAATTTCGAATTCACGAAGAACTACAAGTTCACGATCGTCAACAACGAGAACGTGTGGGCGAAGGCGATGAACCGCGTCGTCAACGACAAGATCTCGGTCGACCAGGCGGTGACCGAGATGATCGCCCGCATCAAGGCGCTCGCCGGCTGACCTGAACGCAGGACGACACGTGTCGACGCTCGCGCTCGACGGCGCCGGCGAGCCCAAGCGCCAGTCGGCGCCGGCCGGGCCGAGCAGGAAGCGCCTCACGCCGTGGCAGGCGTGGGGCATGGTGCTGGTCGCGCCCTACGTGCTGATCTTCGCCGTCTTCGTGCTGTACCCGATCGGCTACGGCCTCTGGCTGGCGCGCCACCCGGCGAGCTACGTCAAGCTGTTCGACGACCCGGTGTTCGCGCGGACGCTCGTCAACACCTTGATCTTCCTGGTGGTCGGCATCAACCTGAAGATGCTGCTCGCGCTCGTGCTTTCCGGGTTCTTCGTCCGCACCCGGCCGTGGATCAAGTGGCTGTCGCTGCTCTTCATCCTGCCGTGGGCCGTGCCGTCGATCCCGACGATCCTGTCGCTCCGATTCATGCTCAACCCGGAATGGGGGATCATCAACTCGACGATCTTTCGCCTGACCGGCGCCGACGGCCCGAACTGGCTCAACAACCCGTCGATCGCGCTGACGCTGTCGATCCTCGTCCACATCTGGAAGTCGCTGCCGTTCTGGACGCTGATCCTGATCGCCGGGCGCCTCGCGATCCCGGCCGAGATGTACGAGGCCGCGTCGGTCGACGGCGCGACGAGCTGGCAGAAGTTCAAGTTCATCACCTGGCCCTCGCTGCAGACGCTCTACCTCACCTCGAGCATCCTGTCGATGATCTGGACGCTCGGCGACTTCAACAGCGTCTACCTGCTCACGGGCGGCCAGCCCGCCGACCAGACCCACGTGCTCGCGACGCTCGGCCTGCGCTACCTGCGCCTCGACCAGGTCGACATGTCGCTCGCGACGGTGGTCTGCGCGATGCCGCTGGTGCTGCCGCTGGTCTACTTCATGATGAAGCGGCTGTCGCGATGAAGGGCTCGATGCTTCGGAGGGCGAGCGCCGAGGCGAAGCTGCTCCTGATCGGCATTCCGCTCGCGATCTGGACGCTGCTGCCGATCTACCACCTGGTGCTGTTCGCGCTCTCGCCGAAGGAGCAGGCGGTGTCCGGCAAGCTGTGGCCTGAGCATCCGACGCTGCACAACTTCTCGATGGTGTTCCACCAGCAGCACCACTACCTCGGCCACTTCTGGCTGCAGATGTGGAACTCCGTCGTCATCGCCGTCGCCGTCGGCGCGATCACGCTCTTCATCGCTACCTCGGCGGCGTTCGCGATCAGCCGGCTGCGCGTCAAGGGCGGCCGCACGATCATGAACCTGGCGCTCTTCACGTACTTCATTCCGGCGGCCTTCCTCGCCGTGCCGATGTACAAGACGATGGGCAACTACGGCCTCCTGAACAGCCAGTGGGCGCTCATCCTGGCGATGGTGACGATCGCCACGCCGTACTCGATCTGGGTGCTCAAGCAGGCGTCGGACAAGCTGCCGCTCGAGCTCGACGAGGCGGCGCGGATCGACGGCGCCACGCCGCTGCAGCTGTTTCGCCTGGTCTACCTGCCGCTGATGCTGCCGTCGCTGGTCGCGGTCGGCACGTACGCGTTGCTGCTCGCCTGGAACGAGTACCTGTACGCCTTCCTCCTTCTTTCCGACGACAGGAGCACGACGCTCGGGGTCGCGCTCGGCAGCTTCCTCTCCGCCGACGATTCGCCGTGGGAGCTGCTGATGACGACCGGCCTCATCTACGCCCTGCCGCCCGCCGCGATCTATTACGCGTTCAAGCGCTACATGGTCGGCGGTCTCACGGCCGGCGCGGTCAAGAGCTAGGAAAGCCATGGCCTCGGTCTCCTTCCGCAACGTCGAGAAGAGCTTCGGCTCGACCAAGATCATCCACGGCATCGGCTTCGACATCGCCGACGGCGAGTTCACCGTGCTCGTCGGCCCCTCCGGCTGCGGCAAGTCGACGCTGCTGCGGATGCTCGCCGGCCTCGAGGAGATCAGCGGCGGCACGATCGCGATCGACGATCACGTCGTCAACGACATCGAGTCGAAGGACCGGGACATCGCCATGGTGTTCCAGAGCTACGCGCTCTATCCGCACATGACCGTCGCCGACAACATGGGCTTCAGCCTGCGGCTGCGCAAGGCCGATCCGGCGCTGACCAGGGAGCGCGTCGCGCACGCCGCCAAGATCCTCAACCTCGGCCCCTACCTCGAGCGCTATCCGCGCGAGCTCTCGGGCGGCCAGCGCCAGCGCGTGGCCATGGGGCGGGCGATCGTCCGCGACCCGAAGGTGTTCCTGTTCGACGAGCCGCTGTCCAACCTCGACGCCAAGCTCCGCGTCGCGATGCGGGCCGAGATCAAGGCGCTGCACCAGCGCCTGAAGACGACCACCGTCTACGTCACCCACGACCAGGTCGAGGCGATGACGATGGCCGACCGCATCGTCGTCATGCAGGAAGGCCGCATCGAGCAGATCGGTACGCCGCTCGAGCTCTACGACCATCCCGCCAACTTGTTCGTCGCGCAGTTCATCGGGTCGCCGGCGATGAACGTCGTCAACGGCACGCTGCGCCGCGACGGCGGCCAGGCCTGGGTCGAGGCCGAAGGCGGCGTGCGATGGCCGGTCGCGGCCGCGGCGAGAGGTCAGGATGGCCAGCCGGTCGCCTACGGCGTGCGCCCCGGGGACCTCGGCGTCGGCCGCGGCGCGGATGCCCGCTCGGTGCCGGCGGAAGTGATCGTCGTCGAGCCGACGGGCGCGGAGACGGAGCTGCTCGTCCGGGTCGGTGCCGCCGAGTTCGTCGTCGTCCTGCACGGCCGGACGCAGGCCCAGCCCGGCGAGACGGTCCAGCTCTCGGTCGACACCGGCGCTGTCCACCTCTTCGATCCGACGAACGGCGTCGCGCTGGCGGCCTGAGACAAGTCCGGTTACCGATGACACCGTGACGGACACCACGGCCGGCTGCGCTCGCCGGCCGGCCGGTCGCGGCGCGCCGACACGGCGACAGATCGATCTCCTACGCTGAGCCCATCGGCTGATTGCGCCATCACGGCGACGAAGCCGCCCGGTTCTGCGGCGCCGTCGCCGCGGGGAGCTCGTCATGAAGCGTCTTCACCTCGCCGCCGGCGCTCTGCTTTGCGTGGTTCACCTCGGCCTCGGCGCCATGGAAGTCGCGTATCTCACGGAGCCGAGCCGAGGCGTGACCGCCAGGGCCTCGACGGCCACCGACACGCGCGCCTATCGCATCGACGCCGCGCGCCACATCTACGCCTCGTACCACTCGCGCATCTACAAGGGCCGCTTGCCGCCGCTCATCCACGGCGTCGTCGTCGTGGAGACGACGGTCGATGCGAGCGGGCATCCGCGCGACGTCAAGGTCGTCCGCGGCCCGTCGCACGCGCCCGACGTGACCGTCGCGGTGGTCGAGATGATCAAGCGGGCCGGTCCGTTGCCGGCGCCGACGCGTCTGGGGGGCGCCCGCTTCACCGAGATCTGGCTCGTCCACAAGGACGGCCGGTTTCAGCTCGACGCGCTGACCGAAGGCCAGGACTGAGGCGTCCCGCTCGCGGCGGTCACATCCCGGCGGTGAATCCGCCGTCGACGTAGAGGACTTGGCCGGTGACGAAGCGTGCCGCCGGCGAGGCGAGGAACACGGCGGCGCCGGCGAGCTCGTGCGGCTCGGCCCAGCGTCCGGCCGGCGTCCGCTTCTCGACCCACGCGGTGAACTCGGCGTTGGCCGTCAGCGCCGCGTTCAGCTCGGTCCGGAAGAAGCCCGGCGCGATCGCGTTGACCTGGATGTCGTGCGGCGCCAGCTCGACCGCGAGGCCTCGCGTCAACATCGCGATGCCGCCCTTGCTCGTCTGGTAGGGCACCGTCGTCGGCCGCGCCAGGCTCGACATCAACGAGGCGATGTTGATGATCTTGCCGGCGCGCCTGGCCTGCATACCCGGAATGACGGCGCGCGCCATGTAGAACGGCGCGTCGAGGTTGGTCGCCATCAGCCGGCGCCAGTCGGCATCGGTGAAGTCGACGATCGGCGCGCGGTGCTGGATGCCGGCGTTGTTGACGAGGATGTCGACCACGCCGAACGATTCCTGCACCGCGGCGACGCCGCGGCGCACGGCATCGGGATCGGCGACGTCGAACGGCGCGACCTCGGCCGCGAGGCCTTCGCCGCGCAGCAGCGTCGCGGCCGCGTCGAGCTTGGCCGGCGTCCGGCCGTTGAGGACGACGCGCGCGCCCGCGGCGGCGAGGCCGCGCGCGATCGCCAGGCCGAGGCCCGACCCGGCGCCCGTCACGAGCGCGAGCCGGCCCGAGAGATCGAAGCCGGGCGCGCTCATGGCACCGGCGAGAGCAGCGGCTTGCCGGCGAAGTGCGCCGTGAGGTTGCCGAACGCCAAGTCGGCCATCGCCTGGCGCGTCTGCCAGGTCGCGCTGCCGACGTGCGGCGTGAGGACGACGCTGTCGATCGCGAGCAGCTCGCTCGGCACGTTCGGCTCGTTCTCGAAGACATCGAGGCCCGCGCCGGCGATGGTGCCGTCGCGCAGCGCGGCGATCAGCGCCTGCTCGTCGACGACCGAGCCGCGCGCGACGTTGACGAGGTAGCCCTTCTTCCCGAGCGCCTCGAGCACCTTGGCGTCGATGAGCTTCCGGGTCGCGGCGCCGCCCGGCGTGATGACGACGAGGAAGTCGACCTCGCGCGCCAGCGCCTCCGCGCTGGCGAAGTACGGGTAGGGCGCTTCGGCGCGCGCGTTGCGCGACGTGTAGGCGATCGACATGCCGAAGGCCTCGGCGCGCTTCGCGATCGCCATGCCGATGCGGCCGAGCCCGACGATCCCCATGCGCGCGCCGCTCACCTTGCGCGCGAGCGGCATCGGCCCGTTCGCCCACGCGCCGCTACGCACGTAGCGGTCGGCCTCGACCAGTCGCCGCGAGACGGCGAGGACGAGCGCCATCGCCAGGTCGGCGACCTCGTCGTTGAGCACGTTCGGCGTGTGCGTCACGGCGATGCCGCGCTCTCGCGCCGCCGCGACGTCGACGCCGTCGTAGCCGACGCCGAACACCGAGACGATCTCGAGCTTCGGCAACTGCGCGATCAGCTCCCGCGGCACCTTCGATTCGCCGCTTGCGGCGATCGCGCGGATCCGCGGCGCCGCGGCCGCGAAGGCGGCCGGGTCGCTCTGGTGGATGCGGTCGTGCACCGTGTAGGCGCCGCGCAGCGATTCCATCATCGGTGGCCAGAGCTTGGCCGCCGTCAACACTTCGATCCGTTCGCTGTCAGCCATCGCGCGTCCTCACATGCCCACGTAGTTGGGACCGCCGCCGCCTTCGGGCGTGACCCAGACGATGTTCTGGGTCGGGTCCTTGATGTCGCAGGTCTTGCAGTGAACGCAGTTCTGCGCGTTGATCTGCAGCCGCTCGGTGCCGTTGTCGTTGACGAACTCGTAGACCGCCGCCGGGCAGTAGCGGCTTTCCGGGCCGGCGAACTTGGCGAGATTGATGGCCACCGGCACCGCCGGATCCTTCAGCGTCAGGTGAGGCGGCTGCTCTTCGGCATGGTTGGTGTTGCTGACGAAGACGCTCGACAGGCGATCGAAGGTGATCACGTTGTCGGGTTTCGGGTAGGCGATCGGCTTGCAGTCCGCGGCGGGCTTCAGGTAGAGGTGATCGGCCTTCGGACGGTGGATCGTCCACGGCGGCGAGTGGATGCCGAGCCGCGGCAGCAGCCACTGCTCGATGCCGGTCATCAACGCGGCGACGAGGAAGCCCTTCTTGAACCACTGCTTGAAGTTGCGCGACTTGTCGAGCTCGGTGCGCAGCCAGCTCTTCTCGAACGCCGCCGGGTAGGCGGCAAGCTCGTCGTGCTGGCGGCCGGCGACGAGGGCGTCGAACGCCGCCTCGGCGGCGAGCATTCCCGACTTGAGCGCCGCGTGGCTGCCCTTGATGCGGCTCGAGTTGAGGTAGCCCGCCTCGCAGCCGACGAAGGCACCGCCGGGGAACACCGTCTTCGGCAAGCTCAGGAGGCCGCCGGCGGTGATCGAGCGCGCGCCGTAGCCCAGACGCTTGCCTCCCTCGAGCGTCTTCCTGATCGCCGGATGCGACTTCCAGCGCTGGAATTCCTCGAAGGGGCTGAGGTACGGGTTCGCGTAGTCGAGGCCGACGACGAAGCCGAGCTCGACCTGGTTGTTCTCCAGGTGATACAGGAACGAGCCGCCGTAGGTGTCCTTGT
>DATIDZ010000147.1:0-10130 GCA_035456045.1 Caldimonas sp. | reverse complement strand
CGTCGCCCAGGAGCGCGCGGCCGAGCTCGACGAAGCGACCCGAGGCGCGGGTGCCGCGCTCGACGCCGCGCGCGAGGCCGAGCGCGATCTCGAGCGGCGCGCGCAGGAAGCGCAGTTCGAGCTGCGCTCGCTGGCGGCGCGTCGCCAGGAGCTCGAGCGTTCGATCGAGACCGCGCGCCAGCAGCTCAAGGACAACCTCGCCGCCGACGCGGCGCTTGTCGAGGAACACGCGCAGCTGACGGACGAGCCCGCGCAGGCCGAGCTGCAGAGCGCGCTCGCGGCGCGGCTCGAGCACGAGCGGCGGCTCGGCGAGAAGCGCAGCCTCTACGACGACCTGTCGCAGAGCCTGCGTCGCGCCGACGAAGAGCGGCTCGCCCACGAGCAGGCGCTCCAGCCGCTGCGCGACAAGGTCGGCGCGCTCCAGCTCGAACAGCAGGCGGCGCACCTCGGCGGCGCGCAGTACGCCGAGCAGCTCGACGCGGCGCACGCCGATCGCGAAGCGATCGCGCGCAGCATCGAGGAAGGCGGCGTCAAGCTCGCCGGCCTGCAGGGCAGGATCGACGCGCTCAACCGCGACATCGAGGCGCTCGGCGCCGTCAACCTCGCCGCCCTCGAGGAACTCGGCCAGGCGCGCGAGCGCAAGGGCTTCCTCGATGCGCAGAGCGCCGACCTCACCGAGGCGATGACGACGCTCGAGGACGCGATCAGGAAGATCGACCTCGAGACGCGCGAGCTGCTGCAGACGACGTTCGACCAGGTCAACGACCACTTCGGCCGCATGTTCCCCATCCTGTTCGGCGGCGGCACCGCACGCCTGATCATGACTGGCGACGAGATCCTCGATGCCGGCGTGCAGGTGATGGCGCAGCCGCCGGGCAAGAAGAACAGCTCGATCCACCTGCTCTCGGGCGGCGAGAAGGCGCTCACGGCGATCGCGCTCGTCTTCGCGATCTTCCAGCTCAACCCGGCGCCGTTCTGCCTGCTCGACGAGGTCGACGCGCCGCTCGACGACGCCAACACCGAGCGTTACGCCAAGCTCGTCACCGAGATGTCGAAGGCGACGCAGTTTCTCTTCATCAGCCACAACCGCATCGCCATGGAGATGGCCGAGCAGCTGATCGGCGTGACGATGCAGGAGCAGGGCGTGTCGCGCATCGTCACCGTCGACATGCCCGGCGCGATGCGACTGGCAGAGGCCGCCTGATCGAATCGAGGCTCCGTTGAACAGTCTCAGCGTCGCCCTGGCCTCGCTCGGCGGCATCGTCCTCGCCGGCGTCGTCGCGCACGGCGCGTGGCAGGCGCGTCGCGCCGGCCCGAAGCGCGCGACGCCGAGCGTGCGCGAGGAGCCGAGCGCATCGGCCCCCCGCGACGGCGCGGGGGCGGCGCTCGGCGACGGCGTCGACGGCGACGAGGGCCGCGTCGGCGACGACACGGCGGCACCGGCGCGGCGGATCTCGAAGCGCCTGCCGCTGCAGCTCGACGCGCTCATCGATGCCTGCGCGACGATCACCCTCGATGCGCCCGTGGCGGCCGACGCCGTCCTCGCCCACCTGCCGTCGAAGCGGCATGTCGGCAGCAAGCTCGTCCTCGTCGAAGGGCTCGACAGCGAGGCCGGTGCCTGGGAAGCGCCCGTCGGCGGCCGCCGCTACGGCGAGCTGCAGGCCGGCGTTCAGCTCGCCAGTCGGACCGGGGCGCTCAACGAGATCGAGTATTCCGAGTTCGTGCAGCGGATGCAGACCTTCGCCGAAGCGATCGGCGCGAGCATGGACCCGCCCGACATGCTCGACGTGATGGCGCGTGCGCGCGAGCTCGACGCGTTCGCCAGCCAGCACGATGCGCAACTCGCCGTGCACCTGCACGCCCGCGGCGCCGCCTGGAGCGTCGGCTACATCCAGCAGCATGCGCGGCGCCACGGGTTCGTTCCCGGCGTCGTTCCGGGCAGGCTCGTCTATCCGTCGACGGAGGAGGGCGCGCCGCCGGTGCTGACGCTGACCTACGACTCGCAGGCCGCGCTCGCTGACGAGCCCGACCGCGCCGCCGTGCGCGACGTCACCCTCGCCTTCGACGTGCCGCAGACCGATCCGGCGGTCGAGCCGTTCAAGGCCTGGCAGGCGGCGGCCCAGGCGCTCGCCGTCGGCATGGACGCGGCCATCGTCGACGACGACGGCCGGCCGCTCAGCAGCGCCGGCTTCGACGCGATCGGCGGCGAGCTCGGCGCGCTCTACAGCGCGCTCGAGGTGCGCGGACTCGCCGCGGGCTCGATGGCGGCGCGGCGACTCTTCAGCTGAAGCGGAGACGGTCATGGAGCTGCATCGGATCCTCGGCGTCGAGTTGCCCGTGATCCAGGCGCCGATGGCTGGCGTGCAGACGAGCGCCCTGGCGATCGCCGTGTGCAATGCCGGCGGCCTCGGCTCGCTGCCTTGCGCGATGCTCGATGCGGCCACGATCCGCCGCGAGGTCGCGGCGATCCGCGCGCAGACGAAAGCGCCGTTCAACCTCAACTTCTTCTGCCACCGGCCGCCCGTCGTCGATCCGGCGCGCGAGGCGGCGTGGCGCGAGGCGCTCGCGCCGTATTACCGCGAGCACGGGCTCGACATCGCTTCGGTTCCGGTCGGCGGCGGGCGCTTCCCCTTCGATGCCGCGAGCGCGGCGATCGTCGAGGAGCTTCGGCCCGAGGTCGTCAGCTTCCACTACGGGTTGCCGGAGGGGGCGCTGCTCGACCGCGTTCGCGCGACAGGCGCGCGCATCCTTTCCAGCGCCACGACGGTCGACGAGGCGCGCTGGCTCGAGGCCCGCGGCGTCGACGCGGTGATCGCGCAGGGGCTCGAGGCCGGCGGCCATCGCGGCCACTTCCTCGACGACGACCTCAGCCTGCAGAGCGGCACCTTCGCGCTGCTGCCGCAGATCGTCGCCGCCGTCGGTGTTCCCGTGATCGCTGCCGGCGGCATCGCCGACCGTGCCGGCGTCGAGGCGGCGCGCGCGCTCGGCGCGGCGATGGTGCAGGTCGGCACGGCCTATCTGTGCTGCCCCGAAGCGACGACGACCGCGATCCATCGCGTCGCCTTGATGAGCCCGGCGGCGCGACACACGGCGTTGACGCGGCTCATCACCGGCCGCCCTGCACGCGGCATCGTCAACCGCCTCATGCGCGAGGTGCCCGACGCCGCGGCGCCCGCGTTTCCGCTCGCGACCGCGGCGATCGGGCCGCTGCGCGCTGCCGCCGAGGCGCGCGGCAGCGGCGACTTCTCGCCGCTCTGGTCGGGCCAGAACGCGAGCGGCTGCGCCGAGCGGCCGGCCGGGGAGCTGACGCGTGCCCTCGCCGGCGCCTGAGCGCAAGGCCGGCGCCGAGAATCCGGGGGCGCGCGCCAGGGCCCTGCGCGAGCAGCTCGAGCGTCACGCGCACGCGTACTACGTGCTCGACGCGCCGACGATTCCCGACGCCGACTACGACGCGCTGTTCCAGGAGCTGCAGGCGATCGAGGCCGCGCACCCGGAGCTGGCGACGCCGGACTCGCCGACGCAGCGCGTGATCGGCGCCGTCCTTGAGGGGCTGGTGCCGGTGCGTCACGCGGTGCCGATGCTGTCGATCAACACCGAGACCGACACGACGTCTGCTGGCGCCGAGAAGTTCGACGCACGGATCAGGCGCGCGCTCGGCCTCGCCGAGAGCGACCCGCCGGTCGCCTACGCCGCCGAGATGAAGTTCGACGGCCTGGCGATCAACCTGCGCTACGAGCGAGGCGCGCTGGTGCAGGCGGCGACGCGCGGCGACGGCGAGACCGGGGAAGACGTGACCCACACCGTGCGGACGATCAAGGACGTTCCCAAGCAGCTACGGGGCGTGAACGCGCCGGTCCTCGAAGTGCGCGGCGAGGTGTTCATGCGCCTCGACGACTTCGCCGCCCTCAACGAGCGGCAGCGAAGGCTGATCGAGGGCGGCGCGAGGAACGAGAAGGTCTTCGTCAATCCGCGCAACGCGGCAGCCGGGGTCGTCCGGCAGCTCGACGCGAGGAACGCCGCGAAGCGGCCGCTCAGCTTTTTCGCCTACGGCCTGGGCGAGGTCGTCGGCTGGACGATTCCGCCGACCCAGACCGCGCTGCTCGACGCCTTCGCCGCGATCGGCCTGCCGGCGAGCCCGATGCACGAGCGGGTCGAGGGCGCGGCGGGGCTGGTCGCCTTCCACGCGGCGGTCGCGGCGAAGCGTCATGCGCTGCCCTACGAGATCGACGGCGTCGTCTACAAGGTCGACGACCGCGCCCTGCAGGAACGGCTCGGCTTCAAGTCGCGCGAGCCGCGCTGGGCGGTGGCGCAGAAGTATCCGGCGCAGGAAAAGACGACGCGCCTGAACGCGATCGAGATCCAGGTCGGCCGGACCGGCAAGCTGACGCCGGTCGCCAAGCTCGAGCCGGTCTTCGTCGGCGGCACCACGGTCTCGAACGCGACGCTGCACAACCTCTTCGAGGTGCGGCGAAAGGGCGTTCGGGTCGGCGACGACGTGATCGTCCGCCGCGCCGGCGACGTCATCCCCGAAGTGGTGGCGCGCGTGCCGCGCCAGCGCGAGCGCTACGTCCCCAACTTCCGCATGCCGCGCGCCTGCCCGGTGTGCGCGAGCCTCGTCGTTCGCGAGAAGGGCGGCGTCGACCACCGCTGCAGCGGCGGCCTGTTCTGCGCGGCGCAGCGCAAGTTCGCGATCCTCCATTTCGCCGGACGGCGCGCGCTCGACATCGAGGGACTCGGCGAGAAGATCGTCGACCAGCTCGTCGACACCGGCCGGGTCCAGTCGCTGCCCGACCTGTACGCCCTGACCAAGGAGAGCGTCGAGGCGCTCGACCGCATGGCCGACAAGAGCGCGGCCAACCTGATCGCCCACATCGCGCGCAGCAGGCACACGACCCTCGCGCGCTTCCTCTACGGGCTCGGCATCCGCCACGTCGGCGAGACGACGGCGAAGGACCTCGCGCGCCATTTCGGCGGCATCGAGCGGCTGCGCCGCGCGGATCTGGCGCAGCTGCTCGCTGTTCCCGACGTCGGCCCGATCGTCGCCGAGAGCATTCGCGACTTCTTCGCGGAGGCGCACAACCAGCAGGTCATCGATGCGCTGATCGCCGCCGGCTTCGAATGGCAGGAGAGCGAAGGCGAGGGCGATGCGTCGCCGAAGCCGCTCGCCGGCAAGACCTTCGTCCTCACCGGCACCTTGCCGACGCTCGGCCGGGAAGACGCCAAGGAGATGATCGAGTCGCTCGGCGGCAAGGTCGCCGGCTCGGTCTCGAAGAAGACGGACTACGTCGTCGCCGGCGCCGAGGCCGGCTCGAAGCTGCAGAAGGCGGAGGCGCTCGGCATCGCCGTCCTCGACGAGGCGCAGCTGCTGGCGCTGCTGGACGAGCGATGAGCGAGGGCGGTCGACTCGACTGGCGCGCTGCGGCGCGCGCCGCAGCCGACGCGCCGCCCGCCCTTCCTCGCGTGCCGCTGCGGCTCGGCGAGGACGTCGTCGGCAGCGTCGAGCCCGCGCTCGCGGCGCGCCTCGTCGACGCCGGGCTGCCGCTCGCGGTCGACGATCGCCGCGGCTGCCGCATCGACGCGCCCGCCGATGCCTCGCTCGCCGCCATCGCGCGCTGGCTTCGCGACGCAGGGCTGAGCGCGCCGTGGCGCGGCGAGCTGCTCGCGGTGACCGGCGCCGACGGCCGCGCGCTGGCGGCAGTCGAGCGCGCCGTCGTTCGCGTCCTCGGCATCACGACCTGGGCCGTGCACCTGGTCGGCTACTCGCCCGACGGACGCGTCTGGTTGCAGCAGCGCGCGTTCGACAAGGCGGTCGACCCCGGTCGCTGGGACACGCTCATGGGCGGCCAGGTCAGCGCCGGCGAGTCGGTCGAGGAGACGCTCGAGCGCGAGACCCAGGAAGAAGCCGGGCTCGCGATCGCCGAGCTCGCCGACGTCCGCCGCACCGACCGCGTCACGGTGCGTCGGCCCGTCGCCGAAGGCTATGTCGTCGAGCACATCGAGGTGTTCGAGGCGACGGTTCCCGCCGCGATGGCGCCGCGCAATCAGGATGGCGAGGTCGAGCGGTTCGAGTGCCTGCCGGCCGACCTGCTGCTCGAGCGCCTCGCCGCCGGCGCGTTCACGCTCGAGGCGACGCTGATCCTCGACCGGTCGATGGCGCGGCGCGGGCGCTGATCAGACGAGCGCTTCGATCAGCGCCCGCTGCAGCGCGTCGGGGGTCTCGGTCATCACCGAATGGCCGACGCCGAGCTGCACCGTGCTCGCATCGAGGCGTCGGCCCAGGTCGCGCGCTTCGGCCGGGAACGTCATCTGGTCCCGCTCGCCGAGGATCATCGTCGTCGGGCAGCGAACGCGCTCGGCGGCCGTCTCCGCGCCGCGGTAGACGTTGCAGGCCGTGAAGTCGGTGAGGAACAGGTTGGCTCCCGTCTGCGAAGCCTGCAGCCGTCGCATGAGGACGCGGTTGGCACCGTGCAGCCACGTGCCGGGGCCGGGATACGAGGGCTTCCCGGCGATCGTCGAATGCGAGAACGCGTTGACGCTGTCGATCGCGGCCATCGGATCGTCCCGCGCCGCGTCGAGCAGCGCTTGGGAGACGCGCATCGGATACGCCGTCGCGACGAGGACGAGGTTCGTGACCCGCTCGCCGGCGCGCGCCGCGGCCTCGAGCGCGACGAGCGAGCCCATGCTGTGGCCGACGACGGCGAAGCGGCCGGCGCCGGCGGCATCGGCGAGCGCGATCAGCCAGTCGGCCATCGCCTCCACGCTCGCCAGCGGCGCGCCGGCGCTGCGCCCGTGGCCGGGCAGATCGGGGGCGAGCGCCGACCAGCCGTGGTTCGCGAACCAGCGCGCCGCGAGCGTCCAGACCCCGTGGTCGTGGAGCGCGCCGTGCACGAAGACGACGGTCGGCCGGCTCGCGTCGAACGGCTTGCCGCCGGTGTAGGCGTAGGCCTCGCTCGGGCCTTGCGGCAGCGCGACCTCGAGCTTCATCGCCGCCCGGCGCGCGCCGCCGCCTTCAGGGCGCGCTTCAGGTCGTCGAGCAGGTCGTCGGCGTCCTCGAGGCCGATCGAGAGGCGGATCGTCCCGGGGCCGATGCCGGCGCGCGCGAGCGCCGCGTCGTCCATGCGGAAGTGCGTCGTCGAGGCGGGATGGATGACCAGCGAGCGGCAGTCGCCGACGTTGGCGAGGTGCGAGAACAGCTTGAGCGACTCGATGAAGGTGCGCCCCTGCTCGCGCGAGCCGCGCAGGTCGAAGCTGAAGACGGAGCCGCAGCCGCGCGGCAGCAGGCGCCTGGCGAGCGCGTGGTCGGGATGCGTCTCGAGCTCGGGGTAGCCGACCTTGGCGACCATCTCGTGGCCGGCGAGGAAGGCGACCACCTTCCTCGTGTTCTCGACGTGGCGCGCCATCCTGAGCGGCAGCGTCTCGAGGCCCTGCAGGATCAGCCAGGCGGTGTGCGGGCTCATGCTCGCGCCGAAGTCGCGCAGGCCTTCGCGACGGGCGCGCAGGAGGAACGCGCCGACGGTGCTCTCCTCGCTGAAGACCATGCCGTGGAATCCCTCGTACGCCTCGGTCAGCTCGCGGAAGCGCCCGGTCGCCGCGGTCGCGGCGTCCCAGTCGAAGTTGCCGCTGTCGACCAGCACGCCGCCGATGACGGTGCCGTGGCCGGACAGGAACTTGGTCGCCGAGTGGTAGAGGAGGTCGGCGCCGTGCTCGAACGGCCGCATCAGCCACGGCGTCGTGAAGGTCGAGTCGACCAGGAGCGGCAGGTGGTGCTCGTGGGCGAGCGCGGCGACGGTCGGGATGTCGAGGACGTCGAGGCCGGGGTTGCCGAGCGTCTCGCCGAAGAGGAGCTTGGTCTCGGGCCGGATCGCCGCCCGCCAGGCGTCGATGTCGCCCGGCGCGACGAAGGTCGTGGCGATGCCGAAGCGCGCCAGCGTGAAGTGGAGCAGGTTGTGCGAGCCGCCGTAGAGCGCGCTCGAGGCGACGATGTGCGAGCTGGCGCCGGCGATCGTCGCGATTGCCAGGTGCAGCGCGGCCTGGCCGCTCGCCGTCGCGATCGAGCCGCTGCCGCCCTCGAGCGCGGCGACGCGCTCTTCCAGGACGGCGTTGGTCGGATTCGAGAGCCGGCTGTAGACGTGGCCCGAGCGCTCCATGTTGAAGAGCGATGCGGCGTGCTCGCTCGACTCGAACACGAACGACGTCGTCAGGTGGATCGGCACGGCGCGGGCGCCGGTCGCCGGGTCGGGGGCGGCGCCGGCGTGCAGCGCCAGCGTGTCGAAGCCGGGGTTGGCGTAGCCGGGCATGTCGATAACCTTCGTCTGGGACGGACGATTGTGGGCTATATTGATCCGCACACGCCCCTCAGGCGGCCCCGGCGCAGGACCGTCTCTCCCTCGCAGCTACCGGAGACGACCATGAAAGTCAGCGACATCTTGCGCGTGAAGGGCGGCACACTCTTCACGGTCGCGCCCGACGAGCCGCTCTCGTCGGCGCTCAACGTCATGTCCCAGCACGACATCGGCTCGCTCGTCGTCATGGAGGGCGGCGAGCTGGTCGGCATGCTCACCTTTCGCGAGGTGATCCAGGCGGTCGTCGCCAACGGCGGCGCGCTCGGCAGCACGCGCGTTCGCGCCGTCATGGACGACGCGCCGCTCACGTGCACGCCGACCACCGAGCTCGACGAGGTGCGCCGCATGATGCTCGGCCGCCACGCGCGCTACATGCCGGTGCTGAGCGAGAAGACGCTGATGGGCGTCGTCTCGTTCTACGACGTCGCCAAGGCGGTCGTCGACAGCCAGGACTTCGAGAACCGCATGCTCAAGGCGTACATCCGCGACTGGCCGGTCGAGAGCCGCGACGAGCTGCCCTCGTCGAACCACAGCTGATGTCAGGGAGCACCCTCGGCACGCTGTTCCGCGTCACGACCTTCGGCGAGAGCCACGGCCCGGCGATCGGCTGCGTCGTCGACGGGTGCCCGCCCGGCATGGCGCTGTCGGAGGCCGACATCCAGCCCGACCTCGATCGACGACGGCCGGGCACCTCGCGCCACGTCACGCAGCGAAAGGAAGACGACAAGGTCGAGATCGTCTCGGGCGTCTTCGAGGGCCTGACGACCGGGACGCCGATCGCGCTCCTCATCCGCAACACCGACCAGCGAAGCAAGGACTACGCGAACCTGCTCGACACGTTCCGGCCCGGCCACGCCGACTACGCATACCACCACAAGTACGGGCTGCGCGACCCGCGCGGCGGCGGCCGCGCGTCGGCGCGGCTCACGGCGCCCGCGGTCGGCGCCGCGGCGATCGCGCGCAAGTGGCTGCGCGAGCATTGCGGCACGACCTTCGCCGGCCACATGACGCAGATCGGCGCGATCGCGATTCCGTTCGAGGGCATGGAGCACGTGCCGAACAATCCCTTCTTCGCCGCCAATGCGAGCGACATCGCGCGGCTCGAGGCCTACATGGACCAGCTCCGCAAGGACGGCGACAGCTGCGGGGCGCGCGTCGACGTCGTCGCGCGCGGCGTGCCGGTCGGTCTCGGCGAGCCGCTCTACGACAAGCTCGACGCCGACATCGCCCACGCGATGATGGGCATCAACGCCGTCAAGGGCGTCGAGATCGGCGCCGGCTTTGCGGCGGTCGAGCAACGCGGCACGACGCACGGCGACGAGCTGACGCCGCAAGGTTTCCTGACCAACAACGCCGGCGGCGTGCTGGGCGGCATCTCCACCGGCCAGGACATCGCCGTGTCGCTCGCGATCAAGCCGACCAGCTCGATCCGCAGCCCGCGCCGCTCGATCGACCTGCAGGGCAAGGCCACCGTCGTCGAGACGCTCGGCCGCCACGATCCTTGCGTGGGCATCCGCGCCGTGCCGATCGCCGAGGCGATGCTGGCGCTCGTCCTGATGGACCACGTGCTGCGCCATCGCGCCCAGTGCGGCGACGTCCGCGTCCCGGTGCCGCCGATTCCCGCCCGGGCGCCTTGACCGCGCGCTCGCCGGCGCCGCGGGCGACGGTCGTCCCGTTCGCGGCCGTCTCGTTCGCGTACTTCGCGTACGCCGGCCTGGTCGCGACCTACGGACCGCTCTGGTTCAAGAGCCTGGGCTACTCGACCTTCGCGATCGGCGTTCTCACCTC
>DATIDZ010000146.1:0-6852 GCA_035456045.1 Caldimonas sp. | reverse complement strand
ACGCCGCCAGCACGCTGCACAGGAGCGACAGGAACGTCGCCACCACGGCGACCAGCATCGTGTTGAGGAGCCAGTCGGGATACGGTGTGTCGAACAGCAGCTTCTTGATGTGGGCGAGCGTGGGGTTGCGCACCCAGAACGGGTTGCCTTCGCGCGACAGCAGCTCCTCGTTGGGCTTGAACGCCGTGATCGTCATCCAGTAGAACGGGAACAGGAGCACGAACAGGAAGCCGGCGAGCGGCAGGTAGACCGTCATCGTGCGGCGCACGCGCGTGTCGAGGTACGCCATCCCTTGCGAGTCGGCGTTGGTGGGCGGCGCGACGGCCTGGGTAGTGTCGCTCATGCGTCGCTCATTTATCCGAGCCTCCCTGCTGCCAGGCGCGCCGCTGCAGGCCGTAGTAGCTGAAGAGAATAGCTCCGAGCAGGAACGGCACCATGGCGGTGGCGATCGCCGCGCCTTCGCCGAGGCTGCCGCCCGAGATCGCGCGCTGGAACGAAAGCGTGGCCATGAGATGCGTCGCGTTGAGCGGTCCGCCGCGCGTGAGCACGTAGATGAGCTGGAAGTCGGTAAACGTGAACAGCACCGAGAACGTCATCACCACCGCGATGATGGGCGTCAGGAGCGGTAACGTCACATGGCGGAACTGCTGCAGCGGCGTCGCGCCGTCAAGACTCGCGGCCTCGTAATACGACGGCGAAATCGTCTGCAATCCGGCGAGCAGCGTGATGGCGACGAACGGGACCCCGCGCCAGATGTTGGCGGCGATCACCGAGAGGCGCGCATTCCACGGATTGCCGAGGAAGTCGATGTACTTGTCGATCAAGCCCATCTTCACGAGCATCCAGCTGATGATCGAGAACTGGGCGTCGTAGATCCACCAGAAGGCGATCGCCGAGAGCGCCGTCGGCACGATGTACGGCAGAAGGATGACCGCGCGAAAGAAGGTCTTGAAGCGGATGTTGCGATTGAGCAGCAGCGCCAGCCAGAGGCCGAGCCCGAACTTGATGACGCTCGCGACGAACGTGTAGAAGAGCGTGTTGAAGAGCGCCAGCCGCGTGACCGCGTCGCCCCACAGGAACTCGTAGTTCTCGAGGCCGATCCACTCGCCCGCGCGGCCGACCTTCGCATCCGTGAAGCCGAGCCAGAAGCCGAGCCCGAGCGGATAGGTGAGGAACAACAGCAGCAGGATCGCCGCAGGCAGCATGAACAGCAGCCCGAGCGCGTTGCGATTGTTCTGCAGTCGTTCGAGAAAGGTCATAGACGGTTCAGGCAACAGGGGCTCGCGGATGCGAGCCCCGCCGGGGTGAGGGACGGGCGCAGCGCCCGATCCCTCGAACGAGGCGCGTGCAGGCGGACGCGCCGCGCCCGCTTACACCCGGTAGTAGCGCTCGGCGCGCTTCTGCGCACGCTCCATCGCTTCCTTCGGCGTCTTCGAGCCGCTGATGCCCTCGGCCACCATGTTGACGATGATGAAGTCCGCAGCCGCACCCGCCGACGCGTAGCCGAGCTTGCCCGCGTAACCCGCCGGCCGCATGTTCTTCACCGGATCGCGGTACGGCGTGTTCTTCGGATCCGCCGTCCAGATCGGCGCCGACGCGTAGCCGGCGAGCGGCGTGGCGACGTACGCCTGCGCGCCGGTCAGCCACGGCTCGAACTGCTCCTTCTCCATCATGAAGCGCAGGAACTCCTTGGCCGCCTGCGGGTACTTCGTGTACTTCATGATCATCTGGTTGAAGAACAGATGCGACTCCGTCGGCACGCCGACCGGCCCGACCGGGAACGATGCGTGCTGGATGTCGGCCGCCATCTCCTTGACCTTCGGGTCGGTGGAGTTCTTCGCGGTGACGTAGATCGAGATGCCGTTGTTGGTGTACGAGATCTGGCCGTCGAGGAACGCCTTGTTGTTGTTCGGATCGAGCCACGACAGCGTGCCCGGGACGAACGTCGCGTAGAGCTCCTTGCCGTACTCGAGCGCCTTCAG
The DNA here is from genome assembly GCA_035456045.1 of Caldimonas sp. Lineage (GTDB taxonomy): Bacteria > Pseudomonadota > Gammaproteobacteria > Burkholderiales > Burkholderiaceae_C > Schlegelella_A. The sequence goes on along the minus strand of DATIDZ010000146.1, from coordinate 4,870 downwards.
CGTCTCGGGGCTGTCGATCACGACCTTGTTGTTGGCGTCGACGAGCTTGCCGCCGAACGCCCACACCAGCCAGTTGCACCAGAGGCCGTCGCCGGTCGCGTTGCCGAGGGCCATGCCGCCCGGCGTGCCCTTGGCGGCGACCGCCTTGGCCATCTTCAGGAAGTCGTCGGTCGTCTTCGGGAAGCTGTCGAAGCCCGCGGCCTTCAGCTGGCTCTCGCGGTAGACCATCATCGAGCCGGCGGCGCCGAGCGGGATGCCGATCCACTTCTTGCCGTCCGGCTTCAGGAAGGCCTGGCCGGCCGGGTACCAGCCGCCGTACTTCTTGCCGAGGTACTCGGCGAGGTCGGTGACGTCGAGCAGCTTGTCCGGATAGAGGTTCGCGTCGTCGTTGGTCGACAGGATGATGTCCGGGCCGGCGCCGGTGTTGGCGGCGACTGCGGCCTTTGGGCGAACGTCTTCCCAGCCCTCGTTGTCGACGCGCACCTCGACGCCGGTCTTCTCGGTGAACTTCTTGACGTTGACCATGTAGGCGTCGATGTCGCCCTGGACGAACCGGCTCCAGCGCAGGACGCGGAGCTTGGCGTCCTTCTCGGGCTTGAAGGTCACGTTCTGCGCGTTCGCGAGCGGCGCGAACAGCGCGGAGCCCGTGCCGACGCTGGCCACCGCGGCCGCGCCGGCCGAGCTTTCGAGAAACTTGCGGCGGTTGAAAGAGGTATCGCTCATCGAGGGTCTCCTGTCAGCGTGAATCGTTGTCGGAATCGAGGGAAGTGATCGGGTCGCAACGCGGGGTCGCGAGGGGTCAGGCGGCGAGGCGCGCGCCGCTGCCGGCGTCGAACAGGTGGGCCCGGTCGAGGTCGGGCATGAGGTGGATCGTGCTGCCGGGCGTGAAGTCGTGGCGCTCGCGGAAGACCGCGGCCATCTCGGTGCTGCCGTGCCGGCAGGCGACGAAGGTATCGGCGCCGGTCGGCTCCATGACGACGACGCGCGAGGCGATGCCGCCTTCGCTCGCCAGGCGCAGGTGCTCGGGCCGCGTGCCGAGGACGACCGGCTGGCCGTCGCTGCCGCCGGCGCCGCGCGGCGCCGCGAGCGTCGTGCCGTCGTCGAGGACGAGGCTCGCTGCGCCGCCCTGCCGGCGCAGCGTCGCCGGGACGAAGTTCATCGCCGGCGAGCCGATGAAGCCGGCGACGAAGACGTTGGTCGGATGATCGTAGAGGTCGAGCGGCGAGCCGACCTGCTCGATGCGGCCGTCCTTCATGACGACGATGCGGTCGCCCATCGTCATCGCCTCGATCTGGTCGTGGGTGACGTAGACCGAGGTCGTCTTCAGGCGCTGGTGCAGTTCCTTCAGCTCGCTGCGCATCGCCACGCGCAGCTTGGCGTCGAGGTTGGAGAGGGGCTCGTCGTAGAGGAAGACCTGCGGATCGCGAACGATCGCGCGGCCCATCGCGACGCGCTGACGCTGGCCGCCCGAGAGCTGGCGCGGATAGCGGTCCATCAGCGCGGAGAGCGCCAGGATCTCGGCGGCGCGGCCGACCTTCTGGTCGATCGTCGCCTTGTCCTTCTTCGCGAGCATCAGCGAGAAGGCCAGGTTCTGGCGCACCGTCATGTGCGGATAGAGCGCGTAGTTCTGGAACACCATCGCGATGTCCCGCTCTTTCGGCGGCACGTCGTTGACGCGGCGATCGCCGATGCGGATCTCGCCCGACGAGATTTCCTCGAGGCCGGCGATCATGCGCAGCAGCGTCGACTTGCCGCAGCCCGACGGGCCGACCAGCACCGTGAACGAGCCGTCGGCGATGTCGATGTCGACGCCGTGCAGCACGGCGGTCTCGCCGAAGTTCTTCTTGACCGACTGGATCGTGACGCTCGCCATGGGATGTGAGCGCGGCAGAAACCCGCGCCGGAGGAGTATCGGCAACGCTCTGGCCCGCCGCCATGAGGGCAAACCGGTAGAAGCGGGAGGGAACCGATTCGTATGATGACCTGACTACCATGTTGTACCGCGCCCACGCCGCCCCCGCGACGGAAACGCTGCCGCTGGTCGCCGAGCGCCTCTCCGACCGGCTGGCAGCGCGCCTGGGCGGCCAGATCGACGCCGGCGCCCTGCGGCCCGGCGACCGCCTTCCCACCGAGCAGCGGCTCGCCGAGGCACACGGCGTTTCGCGCACCGTCGTTCGCGAGGCCGTGCACCAGCTGCGGTCGCGCGGCCTCGTGCGCTCGCGGCAGGGCTCGGGCGTCTACGTCACCGCAGCGCCGTCGGGCGAGGCCTTCACGCTCGACCTGGCGCTGATCGACTCGATCGACGACGTCCTGCGCGTTCGCGAGGTGCGGCGCGCGCTCGAGGCGGAGACCGCCGCGCTCGCGGCCGAGCGCGCCAGCCGCGCCCAGGTCGCCGCGCTCCGCAAGGCCTTGCGTGCCATCGATCGAAGCGCGGCCGAGGGGCAGGACGGCGTCGAGGAAGACCTCGCCTTCCATCGCCTCCTCGCCGAGGCCGCCGGCAATCCGCACTTCGGCCGCCTGCTCGAGTTCCTCGAGCAGTACACGAAGGAAGCGATGCGCGTGACGCGGCGCAACGACGCCAGCCGCGCCGACTTCGTCGAGGCGGTCCGCATCGAGCACGCGGCGATCGTCGACGCGATCGCCGCCGGCGACCCCGCGCTCGCGCGCCGCCGCGCCGTCCAGCACATGCGCGGCGGCGACCGCCGCATGCGCACCGCAGAACCCCTGAGCAGCACCAAGAGGAGCCCACGCCGATGAAGATCCTGATCACCGGGGGAGGCGGCTTCATCGGCTCGCGTCTCGCCGCCGCCCTGCTCCAGCGCGGCCAGCTCGGCGGCAACGCCATCGACCGCCTCGTCCTCGCCGACCAGGTCGCGCCGCGTCCGGAGCTGGCGGGCGACCGCCGCGTCGAAACGCGCGTCGGCGCTTTGGCCGGCCAATGCGAGGCGCTCGGCAAGGAAGGCTTCGACGGCGTCTTCCACCTCGCTTCGGCGGTGTCGGGCGAGTGCGAGGCCGATTTCGACCTCGGCCTGCGCTCGAACATCGACACCACGCGCGCGCTGCTCGATGCCCTTCGCGCCGCGACGGGCCGCGGCCGCGCGCCGGCCCGGCTCGTCTTCTCGAGCTCGGTGGCGGTGTTCGGCCCCGACCCCTCGGTGCCGCTGCCGCCGCTCGTCGGCGACGACACGCTGCCGGCGCCGAAGACGTCGTACGGCACCCACAAGCTCGTCTGCGAGCACCTGGTCGCCGATTACTCGCGAAAGGGCTTCATCGACGGCCGCTCGGCGCGGCTGATGACGGTGACCGTGCGGCCCGGACGGCCGAACGGCGCCGCGTCGTCGTTCTTTTCCGGCATCGTCCGCGAGCCGCTCGCGGGCGTCGAGGCGATCTGCCCGGTGTCGCCCGAGGTGTCGCATCCCCTCACCTCGGCGGCGCGGACCGTCGAGGGCCTGATCGCGGTGTATGAAGCGAGCGTCGAGCAGCTCGGCGGCCGGCTGGCGCTCAACCTGCCCGCCGTCAACGCCACCGTCGCCGAGATGCTCGCTGCCCTCGAGGAGGTCGCCGGCGCGGAGGTGCGCGAGCGCGTCCGCTTCGTCCGCGACGAGACGATCGCCGGCATCGTCGCCAACTGGCCGAAGGGGTCGACCGCGATGCGCGCGGCGCGCCTCGGGCTGCGCCCCGACAAGAGCTTCGCCGACATCATTCGCCAGTACATCGCCGATTGCCGCGCCGCTCCGGACGCGGCGCAGACTCTCAAGGGCCTCGCCAAGGAACGTCCATGAACAGAATCGATCTCGAAGGACGCGTCGCCGTCGTCACGGGCGGAGCGCAGGGCATCGGCTACGCCATCGCCGAGCGCATGCTCGCCTCCGGCGCCTCTGTCTCGCTCTGGGACGCCGATGCCGCCAAGCTCGCCGAGGCGAAGGGCACACTCGCCAATGCGGGCCGCGTCTTCGTCGAGCAGGTCGAGCTGACCAGCGAGGGCGCTGTCGCGGCGGCCGCGGCGCGCACGATCGGCGCGGCCGGAAAGATCGACATCCTGGTCAACAACGCGGGCATCACCGGCGGCAACGGCACGACGTGGGAGCTCGCGCCGGACGTCTGGCGCCGCGTCATCGAGGTCAACCTCGTCGCGCCCTACCTGGTGTGCCGAGCGATCGTGCCGCACATGATCGAGAAGAAGTACGGCCGCATCGTCAACATCTCGTCCGTCGCCGGCAAGGAAGGCAATGCCAACGCGTCGCACTACAGCGCGTCGAAGGCGGGCGTGATCGCGCTCACCAAGTCGCTCGGCAAGGAGCTCGCCGGCAAGGGCATCCTCGTCAACGCGGTGACCCCGGCGGCGGCGAAGACCGCGATGTTCGCGACCATGACGCAGCAGCACATCGACTTCATGCTGTCGAAGATTCCGATGGGGCGCTTCCTCGAGGTCCGCGAAGCGGCGGCGATGGTGGCCTGGCTCGCATCGGAAGACTGCTCGTTCAGCACCGCGTCGGTGTTCGACCTCTCCGGCGGCCGCGCCACCTACTGATCGCAGCGGCGGCCTCCGACGCTGCGCGCGGGCAGCGTCGATATGATCGATCGGGTTGCCCGACCGGAGACCGCGCATGAACCTTCGCCCCGCCGCCCTGCCGATCCTCGCTTCGCTGCTCGGCTTCGGCTGCGCCGCGCCACCTCCGCCCTCGTTCGTCGCGACGACGCTGCAGCCGACCACGGGCAACAGCGCAGCGGGAACGGTCTGGTTCATCGCCGACGGCGCCGACGTGCGCATCCGCGGTCGCATCACCGGCCTGAAGGCGAACCAGGAGCACGGCTTCCACGTCCATGAGAAGGGCGATTGCTCGAGCGGCGACGGCATGAGTGCAGGCGG
>DATIDZ010000145.1:0-4561 GCA_035456045.1 Caldimonas sp. | reverse complement strand
CAGCACCGGACGATGACGCTGCTCGACACGACGTCGCTGGTGCACGAGTCGTACCTCAAGCTCGTCGGCCACGAGTCGCTGGCGCTCGAGGACCGGCACCATTTCTTCGCCTACGCGTCGCGCGTCATGCGCTCGGTGATCGTCGACTTCGCGCGCGCGAAGCTGGCCGAGCGGCGCGGCGGCGATGCCGAGCACGTCGTCCTCGACACCGCGCTTTCGGAGCGGATCGCCGGTCCCGAGACCGACGTGCTGCAGGTCCACGAGGCGCTCGAGGTGCTGGCGCAGGCCGATGCGCGCCTCGCTCAGATCGTCGAGATGCGCTACTTCGGCGGGATGACCGAGCTCGAGATCGGCGAGGCGCTCGGCCTCTCGGATCGCACGGTCCGGCGGTCCTGGGAGAAGGCGCGACTGCTCCTCCTCGCCGCGCTCGGCTGACGAGCGTCGCCGCTGGCGGGCTCGGGCGTCAGGGCTTGCGCGGCGCCTGGTCGGGCCAGACGCGACGACAGCCGAGGTCCGTGGTGATGAACGCCTCGAGCTCGCGGCCGAAGTCGGCAAGCGCCAGGGCGAGCCGGGCGCCCGTGTCGCCGGCCTCGACCCGTGCCTGGAAGATCGCGAGGCGGGCGCCGAGCGCCGCATGGCGTTCGCCTTTGCCCGCGTCGTGCGCGATCTGTGCCGTCATCTGGAGGACGGCGGCGAGCCGCCGGAAGACGCCGAGCAGCTGAGCACGCGCCGCCGGCGAAAGCGATTCGGGGCGTGCGGAAGACGCGTCGGCGGCGACCGACGGCGGAGGGCGCTTGAGCAGGCGGAGGTTCCAGGCCATGGGATGAAGGTCGAAGCGAGTACGACGCCGCCGCGCGGCGGCGCTCGCCTTCGATTCGGCAAGCGCTATGCCGGGCAGCCTAGTCGCCCAGGGCTTCTCGCACAAGCGGCCGGCGCAGGCCGAGCCAGACGACGGTGGCGACGACGCCGAGCCCGCCCGCCACCTGCGACGGCGCGATCGACTGGCCGAGGACGAGCCAGGCGAGGCCGAGCGCGAACACCGGCTCGACGTTCATGATCGCCGAGTTGCCGACGACGCCGAGGCGCGGCAGCACCGTGAACATGATCGTGAAGGCGGTGCCGTAGAGGAAGGTCAGCGCCGCCAGGCCCCACCAGCCCGGCGCCGCGTTCGGCAGGTGCAAGCCGCCCTGAGCGGTCGCCACGGCGAGGCCGATGACGGCGACGATCGCCATCGTCGTCGCCGTGCGCAGCCGTCCGTCGAGGCGGCCGGCCTCGTGCTGGGTGAGGACGAGCGCGAAGCCGAAGGTCGCCGCGGCGGCGAGCGCGAAGGCGACGCCGGCGCCGATCTGGCGCCATTGCGCGGCCGCGCCGAGACCCGACGCGGCGCCGAGGACGTCGAGGGCGAGGGCGAGGGCGACGAGCATCACCGGCATCGCCAGCACGACGCGGCGCTCGGGCCGGTTCCCATAGACCAGGCGGGCCCAGAGCGCCGTCCACAGCGGGTAGGTGTTGAAGGCGAGCAGCGCGAGCGCGACCGGCAGGCGGGCCACGGCCGAATAGAGGCACAGGCTCTGGACGCCGACGAGCAGGCCGATCGCGGGGAGCGCGCGCCCATGGCGACGGGTCAGCGCCAATGGCACGCGCTGCACCACGAGCAGCGTGGCGACGACGAGCGCGGTGATCGTGCTGCGAACGCTCACCGCGGTCGCGACGTCGACGCCGTGGTCGAAGGCGACGCGCGCGGCGACGTGGTTCGCGCCCATCATGAAGGCGATCAGGAGCAGCGTTGCGAAGGCGCCGCCGGAAAGGGCGGTGCCGGCCTTGGTCATCGCTGTGTCCTGTCGTCCGCTCCGGAGGAGCGATCGTGCCAGACGTTAAGCTCCCGCTCCGGGGCAGACGACGAGAAGAAGGAGACCCATGGCCGCGCTGAAGTCGCGCATCGACACGCGCTCGGACGAGTTCAAGGCCAACGCGGCCTCGCTGCAGCGCCAGGTCGACGACCTGCGCGCCAAGGCGGCCGAGGTCGCGCTCGGCGGCGACGCCAAGTCGCGCGAGCGCCACGTCGCGCGCGGCAAGCTGCTGCCGCGCGAGCGCGTCGACGGGCTGCTCGACGCCGGCGCGCCGTTCCTCGAGATCGGCCAGCTCGCCGCGCTGGGCATGTACGACGGCGAGGCGCCGGCGGCCGGGATGATCGCCGGCATCGGCCGCGTCCAGGGCCAGGAATGCATGATCGTCGCCAACGACGCGACGGTGAAGGGCGGCACGTACTACCCGATGACGGTGAAGAAGCACCTGCGCGCGCAGGAGATCGCGCTGCAGAACCGCCTGCCGTGCCTGTACCTCGTCGACTCGGGCGGCGCGTTCCTGCCGCGCCAGGACGAGGTCTTCCCCGACCGCGAGCACTTCGGCCGCATCTTCTTCAACCAGGCCAACATGAGCGCGCAGGGGATCGCGCAGATCGCCGTGGTGATGGGCTCGTGCACGGCAGGCGGCGCGTACGTGCCGGCGATGAGCGACGAGACGATCATCGTCAAGAACCAGGGCACGATCTTCCTCGGCGGGTCGCCGCTCGTGAAGGCTGCCATCGGCGAGGTCGTCAGCGCCGAGGAGCTGGGCGGCGGCGACGTCCACACCCGGCTTTCGGGCGTCGCCGACCACCTGGCCGACGACGATCGCCACGCGCTCGCGATCGCGCGCCGCATCGTCGCCAGCCTCAATCGCACGAAGCCCCAGACCGTGACGCACGAGGCGAGCGAAGAGCCGCTCTTCGACCCGAAGGAGATCTATGGCGTCATCCCGCAGGACACGAGAAAGCCCTACGACGTCCGCGAGGTGATCGCGCGCATCGTCGACGGCTCTCGCCTCGACGAGTTCAAGGCGCGCTACGGCTCGACGCTGGTCACCGGCTTCGCGCGCCTGTACGGAATGCCGGTCGGCGTCATCGCCAACAACGGGATCCTCTTCAGCGAGTCGGCGCAGAAGGGCGCGCACTTCATCGAGCTGTGCTGCGAGCGGCGCGTGCCGCTCCTCTTCCTGCAGAACATCACCGGCTTCATGGTCGGCAAGAAGGTCGAGAACGCCGGCATCGCGCGCGACGGCGCCAAGATGGTGACGGCGGTCGCGACCGCACAGGTGCCCAAGCTCACGGTCCTCATCGGCGGCTCGTTCGGCGCCGGCAACTACGGCATGTGCGGTCGCGCCTACTCGCCGCGGTTCCTCTGGATGTGGCCGAACGCGCGCATCAGCGTCATGGGCGGCGAGCAGGCCTCCGCGGTGCTCGCGACCGTCAAGCGCGACGGCATCGAGGCGCGCGGCGGTTCGTGGTCGGCCGACGAGGAGCGCGCGTTCAAGGCGCCGCTCCTCGAGCAGTACGAGCACCAGGGCCATCCGTACTACGCGAGCGCGCGCCTCTGGGACGACGGCGTCATCGATCCTGCCGACACTCGGCGCGTCCTCGGGCTCTCGCTCGCGACGACGCTGAACGCGCCGATTCCGGCCACGAAGTTCGGCGTGTTCCGGATGTGATGGGAAGCGATCGATGTTCACCAAGATCCTGATCGCCAACCGCGGCGAGATCGCGTGCCGCGTCATCAAGACCGCACGGCGGATGGGCATCGCGACCGTCGCGGTCTATTCCGATGCCGACGCCAGCGCTCGCCATGTGCGCATGGCGGACGAGGCGGTGCACATCGGGCCTGCGGCGGCACGCGAGTCGTACCTGGTCGGCGCCAGGATCATCGCCGCGGCGAAAGCGACGGGCGCGCAGGCAATCCATCCGGGCTACGGGTTCCTGTCCGAGAACGACGCGTTCGCCGAGCAGTGCGCCGCCGAAGGCCTGGTCTTCATCGGCCCGCCGGCGTCGGCGATCCGGGCGATGGGCTCGAAGTCGGCGGCCAAGACGCTGATGGCGAAGGCGGGCGTGCCGCTCACGCCCGGCTACCACGGCGACGACCAGGACCCGGCGATGCTCGCGCGCGAGGCCGCGAAGATCGGCTTCCCGGTGCTCATCAAGGCGAGCGCGGGCGGCGGCGGCAAGGGGATGCGCCGCGTCGACAAGGCCGAGGACTTCGCCGCCGCGCTCGCCTCGTGCCAGCGCGAGGCGAAGAGCGCGTTCGGCGACGACCGCGTCCTGGTCGAGCAGTACGTCCTCAAGCCGCGCCACATCGAGATTCAGGTCTTCGCCGACACGCTCGGCCATTGCGTCTACCTGTTCGAGCGCGACTGTTCGGTGCAGCGGCGCCACCAGAAGGTGCTCGAGGAAGCGCCCGCGCCGGGCATGACCGGCGAGCGCCGCGCCGCGATGGGCCGGGCCGCGGTCGAGGCGGCCAAGGCCGTCGGCTACGTCGGCGCCGGCACCGTCGAGTTCATCGCCCATCCCGACGGCCGCTTCTACTTCATGGAGATGAACACGCGGCTGCAGGTCGAGCATCCGGTGACCGAGATGGTGACCGGGCTCGACCTCGTCGAGTGGCAGCTGCGCGTCGCGTCGGGCGAGCCGCTGCCGGTCGCGCAGGACAGGCTCGGCCTGCACGGCCACGCGATCGAGGCGCGCCTGTACGCC
>DATIDZ010000144.1:0-8038 GCA_035456045.1 Caldimonas sp. | reverse complement strand
TAGACCTCCCAGCCCGAGTCCACGCCGATCACGCCCACGTCCTTGATGCCGGCCTCGGCGCAGTTGCGCGGGCAGCCGCTGACCGCCAGCTTGACCTTGTGCGGCGCGTACATGCGCCAGAGCGCGCGCTCGAGCTCCTTGCCCATCGTCGTCGAGTCCTGGGTGCCGAAGCGGCACCACTCGCTGCCGACGCAGGTCTTCACCGTGCGCAGCGTCTTGCCGTAGGCGTGGCCCGACGGCATGCCGAGGTCGTGCCAGACCGCCTTCAGGTCCTCCTTCTTCACGCCGAGCAGGTCGATGCGCTGCCCGCCGGTGACCTTCACGGTCGGGATCCGGTACTTGTCGACGACGTCGGCGATGCGGCGCAGCTCGGACGAACTGGTCTCGCCCGCCCACATCCGCGGCACGACCGAGAAGGTGCCGTTCTTCTGGATGTTGGCGTGCGCGCGCTCGTTGATGAAGCGCGACTGCGGGTCGTCGAGCGCCTCGTGCGGCCAGGTGCTGATGAGGTAGTAGTTGACCGCCGGCCGGCAGCTCGCGCAGCCGTTCGGCGTTCGCCAGCCGAGCTGCTCGTAGACGCTGGCGATCGTCAGCAGGTGCTGCTCGCGGATCGCGTCGCGCACCTGCTGGTGATTGGCGTCGGTGCAGCCGCAGACCGCCTTCAGCTTCGGAGCCGCGGTGTAGCCGGCGCCGGCGGTCGCCATCAGGATCTGCTCGACGAGGCCGGTGCACGAGCCGCACGAGCCGCTCGCCTTGGTGCACTTGCGGACCTCGTCGAGGGTGAACAGGCCCCGGTCGCGGATCGCCTTGACGATCGTCCCCTTGTCGACGCCGTTGCAGCCGCAGACCTCGGCCGAGTCGGCCATCGACGACGCGCGGCTGTTGCCCGCGTGGCCGGTGTCGCCGAGGTGCTGCTGGCCGAACATCAGGTGATCGCGGATCGAGGCGATGTCCTTGGCCTCGCGCACCATGTCGAAGTACCACGATCCGTCGGCCGTGTCGCCGTAGAGGCACGCGCCGATCAGCCTGTCGCCCCTGACGACGAGCTTCTTGTAGACGCTGTTCGACGGGTCGCTGAGGACGATCTCCTCGGTGTCGCCGCCGCCGGCGAAGTCGCCGGCGGAAAACAGGTCGATGCCGGTCACCTTCAGCTTGGTCGACGTCTGCGAGCCGAGGTAGCGGCCGATGCCGAACTCGGCGAGGTGGGTCGCGCAAACCTTGGCCTGCTCGAACAGCGGCGCGACCAGGCCGTAGGCGACGCCGCGGTGCGCCGCGCACTCGCCGACGGCGTAGATGCGGCCGTCGGTGATCGTCTGCATCGTGTCGTCGACGACGATGCCTCCGCTCTTTCCATTCGAGCAGTGGAGGCCGATCTCCTGCGCGAGCGCGGTGTTGGGGCGGATGCCGGCGGCCATGACGACGAGGTCGGCCGGCGCCTCGCTGCCGTCCTTGAAGCGCACCGCCTTGACGCGCCCGCTCTCGTCGCCGAGGAGCGCCTCGGTCTGCGCGCCGATCCGGAACTTGAGGCCGCGCGACTCGAGCGACTTCTGCAGCATGCCGCCCGCCACCTCGTCGAGCTGGCGCTCCATCAGCCACGGCATGAGGTGGACGACCGTGACCGACATGCCGCGCAGCATCAGCCCGTTGGCCGCCTCGAGCCCGAGCAGGCCGCCGCCGATGACGACGGCGTGTCGATGCGTCTTCGCGGCCTCGATCATCGCGTTGGTGTCGGCGATGTCGCGGTAGGCGATCACGCCGTCGAGGTCCTTGCCCGGCAGCGGCGGGATGAACGGGTTCGAGCCGGTCGCCATCAGGAGCCGGTCGTACGGCGCCTCGGTGCCGTCGTCGGCGATCGCGACGCGTCGGCTGCGCTTGACGTCGACGACCTTTCTGCCGAGGTGCAGCGCGATGCCGTGGCCGGCGTACCACTCGACCGGGTTGAGGACGATGTCGGCGAGCGTCTGCTCGCCGGCCAGCACCGGAGAGAGCAGGATGCGGTTGTAGTTCGGGTGCGGCTCGGCGCCGAACACGGTGATGTCGTACAGGTCGGGAGCGATCTTGAGCAGCTCCTCGAGCGTGCGCACGCCGGCCATGCCGTTGCCGACCATCACGAGCTTCATCTTCTTCATCTCGGGCGTCCTGGGGAGGGAGGGGCCGGTCGGCGCGAGCGGTGGTGCGCTCCTTGCATCGCTGCCCGCATGGACCGCACTTTCCGGGGTCGTCGAACGGCCCGTCGATGACCAGCGCGCTGATCGTCGCGGCCGCGCCGCCCGCCGACGTCGACCTGGCCGCCGACCTGGCGGCCGCCGGCGTTCACGTTCTCGGTGCGACAGCGCGCGGCGACCTGGTGCGCGAGGTCGCGCGCGCGTCGCCCGACGTCGTCGTCTGCCACGACGTCTCGCCCGACGAGAGCCTGTTCGCCGCCTTCGCACGGCTCGCCGAGTCGGCGCCGTGCCCCGTCGTCGTCTTCACGCACGACCCGGAGGCGGCGAAGATCGAGCGCGCGCTGGCCGCCGGCATCCACGCCTACGTCGTCAACGGCTATTCGGCGGCGCGGCTGCGCGCCGTCGTCCAGGTCGCGCGCTCGCGCTTCGAGCACGAGCACCGCGTCCGCGCCGAGCTCGCCGAAGTGACGCGGCGCTTCGACGAAAGAAAGCTCGTCGACCGCGCCAAGGGAATCCTGATGCGTGCGCGCCAGGTCTCGGAGGAAGAGGCGTTCACCGTCCTGCGCGCCGCCTCCATGCACAGCAACCAGCGCGTCGGCCAGGTCTCGCGGCAGGTGATCGCCGCCGCGCACTACGCCGACGCGGTGAACCGCGCCGGCAAGCTGCGCATGCTGTCGCAGCGGCTGGTCAAGGCCTGCGTGCTGCGCGTCCTCGACCGCGGCCACGCCGGTCACGCCGAGCAGATCGACCACGCGACGCGGCAGATCGACGCCAACATCGCGGCCCTCGCGAAGAGCGTGTCGAAGCCCACCTTCGGCGACCTGCTCGACGCCGTCGCCGCCGCCTGGTCGGCGCTGCAGGCGCTGGCCGCGACGGCGCTCGGCGCCGGCAGCCTCGCCGCGCTCGACGGCGCCGCGGAGCGGCTGCTGGTGGAAGCGGAGAAGCTGACGCGCGGGCTCGAGACCGCCGGCCTGGTGACGACGCTGCACGTCATCAACGTGTCGGGGCGACAGCGGATGCTCTCGCAGCGCTACGCCAAGGAAGCGCTGCTCGGCCTCGTCCTCGAAGGCGACGCTGCGCGCGCCGCGCGCGCCGGCCTGGCGCAGACCGCCGAGACGTTCGAGCAGGCGCTCGCGCACCTGGGCACCGTCCCGCTCAGCACCGGCGAGATCCGCGCCCTCCTCGGCGATGCGGAGCGGGTCTGGCGCGACGTGACGGCGGCGGCTCGCCGGGTGGGCGACACGAGCGGGGCGCGCGCGCTCGACAGCTCGAGCGACGAGCTGCTCGCGCTCTTCGAGCAGCTCACCGACCGCTACGAACGCAGCATGCAGGTGCTGATGGGATGACGGCGAGGTCGCCGGAGCGCGCGGCGAGCCTTGGGCGACAAGGGCGTGATTCATGTCGAGGGCGCGGTCGTGCTCACGCGGCGACGCGCTCGGCGTGGCCGTGGCGCGTGTAGAGAAAGTCGAGCACTTCCTTCCTGAAGTGCGTGTAGCGGCCGTCCTCGACCAGGCCGACGCGGTCGCGCGGCCGCTCGAGATCGACGAGCAGGATCTCGCCGATCGTCGCCGCCGGGCCGTTGGTCATCATGACGATGCGGTCCGAAAGCAGCACCGCCTCGTCGACGTCGTGGGTCACCATGACGACCGTGCTCCGGGTGCGGGCGACGATCTTGAGCAGCTCGTCCTGCAGGTGCGCGCGCGTCAGCGCGTCGAGGGCGCCGAACGGCTCGTCGAGGAGCAGCACCTTCGGCTCCATCGCGAGTGCGCGGGCGATGCCGACGCGCTGCTTCATGCCGCCGGAGATCTCGTGCGGCCGCTTGGCGGCGGCGTGCCCCATGTTGACGAGCTCGAGCGCCGCCTCCGTGCGCGCGCGCAGCTGCTCCTTCGTCTCGGTCGCGGCGAAGACGCGCTCGACGGCGAGGTGCACGTTCTCGAAGCACGTCAGCCACGGCAGGAGCGAGTGGTTCTGGAAGACGACGGCGCGCTCGGGGCCCGGCGCGGCGATCTCGCGGTCGTCGCAGAGGAGGACGCCGCTCGTCGGCCGCGTCAGTCCGGCGATGAGGTTGAGCAGCGTCGACTTGCCGCAGCCCGAGTGGCCGATCAAGGCGACGAACTCGCCGCGCTCGACCTTCAGGTCGATCTCGCGGAGGGCATGGAAGCGGCCCTTCCTGGTCGAGAAGACCATCTCGACGTTCTGCGCTTCGATGAAGCTCTTCATGGCGATCTCTCCGCTCAGTGGTCGTCGTAGCTGAAGCGCCGGGCGATCGCGATCAGCGTCCATTCGAGGACGAGGCCGACGACGCCGATCACGAGGATCGCGATCAGGATGTGCTTGACGTTGAGGTTGTTCCACTCGTCCCACACCCAGAAGCCGATGCCGACGCCGCCGGTGAGCATCTCGGCGGCGACGATGACGAGCCAGGCGGTGCCGACCGAGAGGCGCACGCCGGTCAGCATGTAGGGCAGCACGGCGGGAAAGAGGATCCGCGTGATGACCTTCCACTCCGACAGGTTCAGCACGCGCGCGACGTTGAGGTAGTCGACCGGCACGCGCTGCACGCCGACGGCGGTGTTGATGATCATCGGCCAGATCGAGCAGATGAAGATCGTCCAGATCGCCGCCGGGTTGGCGGCCTTGAAGACGAGCAGGCCGATCGGCAGCCAGGCGAGCGGCGACACCGGCCTCAGCAGGCTGATGAGCGGCGAGGTCATGTGGTCGATCACCTCGAAGCGGCCGATCAGGAAGCCGAGCGGGATGCCGACTGCCGCCGCCAGGCCGAAGCCGATCGCGACGCGATAGAGCGAGAACAGGATGTTCCAGCCGATGCCCTGGTCGTTCGGGCCGTTGCGGTAGAACGGGTCGGAGAAGACCTTGACCGCTTCGCTGAACGTCGCTCCCGGCGTCGGAAAGCTCGTGCTGTCGCGCGTCAGCGCGCCCCAGATCGCGATCAGCAGCGCCATGCCGACCAGCGGCGGCACCACTTTGAGAAGGAGAGAACGCCAGTCGTAGCCCGGCCGCGCGGGTGCCGGATCGGCAGCCGGGGCGACCGGCTCGTTGGCGGCGGTCGCGGCGAGCGAGGCCGCGACCTGCGGCGCGCGCGCCTCGGCGCTGCGCGTGTCGAGCGAGGAGTGGAAGACGGCGCTGACCATCTCAGGCCACCCCGGTCTTGATCGCGAAGCTGTCGGCGTACTTCTTCGGGTCCTTGCCGTCCCAGACGACGCCGTCCATCAGCTTGCTCGTTCGCATGACGTCCTTCGGCACGTTGATCTTGAGCGCGCCGGCGGCCTGCTTGTAGAGCTCGACCTGGTTCACCTGCTTGGCGACGGCGAGGTAGTCGGGGTGCTCCTTGAGGAGGCCCCATCGCCTGTGCTGGGTCAGGAACCACATGCCGTCCGACAGGTACGGGAAGTTGACCGCGCCGTCGTTGAAGAACTTCATGAAGTTCGGGTCGTCCCAGGTCTTGCCCATGCCGTTCGTGTAGCGGCCCAGGATGCGCTGGTTGATCGCCTCGACGCCGGTGTTGACGTAGCTCTTCTCGGCGATCGTCTCGGCCATCTTCATCTTGTTCTGGAGGCCCGTGTCGATCCAGCGGCTGGCCTCGAGCACGGCCATCATCACGGCGCGGCAGGTGTTCGGGTACTTCCTGACGAAGTCGGCGGTCGTGCCGAGCGTCTTCTCGGGGTGGTCCTTCCAGATGTCCTGCGTCGTGATCGCGGTGACGCCGATGCCGTCGAGGATGGCACGCGATCCCCACGGCTCGCCGACGCAGAAGCCGTCCATGTTGCCGACGCGCATGTTGGCGACCATCTGCGGCGGCGGCACGGTGATGAGCTTGGCGCCCGACAGCGGGTTGATGCCCGACGCGGCGAGCCAGTAATGGATCCACATCGCGTGAGTGCCGGTCGGAAAGGTGCCGGCGAACGTGTACTCGCGCTTCTCCCTGGCCATCACCTTGGCCAGCGCCGGGCCGTCGACCGCGCCCTTGTCGGCGAGCGCCTTCGAGATCGTGATCGCCTGGCCGTTGTTGTTGAGGCTCATCAGGACGGCCATGTCCTTCTTCGGTCCGGCCGTGCCGAGGTGCACGCCGTAGATCAGGCCGTAGAGCACGTGCGCCATGTCGAGCTCGCCGTTGACGAGCTTGTCGCGCACGCCGGCCCACGACGCCTCCTTGGTGGGCACGATCCTGACGCCGTACTTCTTGTCGAATCCGAGCACCGAGGCCATCACCACGGACGCGCAGTCGGTGAGCGGAATGAAGCCGATCCGGACCTCTTCCTTCTCGGGCTTGTCGGAGCCTTGCGCGTACACCGCGGTGCGCAGCCCGGGCAGCATGCCGGACACGGCGACGGCGGCAGCGCCCTGCACCAGGGCGCGTCGCGTCGTATCGATCTTGGGCGAAGCGTCGGGGCTGTCAGTCATCATGAGGACCTCGATAAGCGAAGCGGGAAGCCGGGCGCCGACGCAATCCCCTCGGCGAGCGGGCAGACGGCGAACGACAAGGGGGGAACGCAGCGTGGCGGGTGCGCCCCGAAAGCGCGACCGCCTCGACGAAGAGGCGCCGCGCACGAGCCGCCGTGGCCGATCGGACTCGCCGGCACTGGCGAGGAGCGATCACGAAGGCCATCGCGACCTCCGCGTCGTCTATCGCAAGCCGTGTGCCAGCGAAATCGCGCCGTCGCCGCACTCGCGCCGTGCATCAGGCGGTCGCACCGCGCGGTGGGGCGCCGTCCCGAGGCGCGGTGGCACGACCATGGACCCCGCCGCACCGTCGGCGACTCGACGCCGCGACGGCAAGCTCACTCGACCCAGCGCACTCTTCGCAGCATGAACTGCTCGCGCGGCAGCGCCGGCAGGCGCCCGTCGTCGACCCGGAAATCCTGCACCGCGACGATCGCGTCGAGACGGTCGAGGAGGAGCTCGACGGCCTGCGCCATCAACGCGCGCGTGATGCCTTCGCCGGGGCAGCGATGGTTGCCCTTGACGGTGCTGCCGCCCTGGGGAACGAAGCTGAACGGCCCGGGCGGGTCGTCGAGAAAGCGCTGCGGCCTGAACTTGGCCGGCGCATCCCACCAGCGCGCGTCGTGGTTCGTGCCGAAGAGGTCGAGCATCGTGCGGCGTCCGGCCGGAAGGCGATGTCCCTTCCACTCGAACTCGCGGCGGGTGCGCGCCACCACCGCCGGAAAGAACGGATAGAAGCGGCGCACCTCCTGCACGAAGGCGTCGAGCTCGACGCGGTCGCGGTTGGTGCGCAGGCGCGCGCGCCACGACGGATGCTCGTGGAGCGCGTGCGCGGCGAAGACGATGAAGACCGAGATCGCGACCGTCGGCCGCAGCAGGTTGAGCAGCTCGGCGGCGGCGATGCGCGGCGCCATCGGCTGGCCGTCGGCGTCCCGGTGGTTCGCGACCAGGGCGGCGATGCTCGTCGGCGCGAGCGCGGTGCGACCGGCACGCGCCTCTTCGAGCAAGGCGGCGAGCCAGGTCTCGGCGTGCTGGCGCGCGACCCGCGAGCGCAGGTGCTGCACCGGCCCGCCGGCGGCGCCGTCGAAGAGCAGGGTCAGCTGGCGCATCCGGAGCGCGACCTCGCGCTCCTCGAGCGGGACGCCCGCCCAGGCGCAGACCGATCGCGTCAGCGCCTCGCGCGCGAGCGCATAGAGCGAGACCGGGCCGATGCCCGGGCTCTTCGGCACGACCCGCTGCCAGGCGCGCCGCGTCTCCGCGACGAGCGCATCGACCGAGGCCGGCGCTGCCGCCGCGACGAAGAGCGCCTTGCGCTGCCGGTGCATCGCGCCGTCGAGCGACTGCACCGTGCCCTTGCCGAACAAGGTGGCGCGCAGCGGCTCGGGCGCAGCGCCGCTGCGCTGGAAGCGCTC
>DATIDZ010000143.1:0-2617 GCA_035456045.1 Caldimonas sp. | reverse complement strand
GATCGCGCGCGCGCTCGCCAACGGCCCGCGCATCCTGCTCATGGACGAGCCGTTCGGCGCGCTCGACCACCAGACGCGCGAGCTCATGCAGGAGCTGCTGCTCGGCATCTGGGAGGCCGAGCGTAAGACGGTCCTCTTCGTAACCCACGACATCGACGAGGCCGTCTTCATGGGCTCGCGCGTCGTCGTGATGAGCGCGCGGCCGGGAAGGATCAAGCTCGACCGTGCCGTGCCGATCGCGCATCCGCGGCACTACTCGGTGAAGACGACGGCCGCGTTCAGCGAGATCAAGGCCGAGCTGACCGAGCAGGTGAGGGTGGAAGTGCGGGCCGCGCAGGCCCTGTCCCCAACGATCCCGTCATGAGCCGGCTTTGCGCCGCCGCCTGGCTCGTGGCCGGCCGAAGCGCGAATGGCCGCGCCTCGCGGCGATTTCCTCACCCTGGAGACGCGATCCGCTCGGTCCCGAGCCAGCGCGCCACCAGGGCGCGAAGCTTCTCGGCGTCGACCGGCTTGCGCAGGGCTGCACGCACGTTGCTTCGCTCCAGCTCGGCGGCGTCGAAGCTTTCTGCGTTGCCGGAGTAGAGAAGGACGGGAAGCCCGACGCGCAGCGAAGTCGCGCGCTTCGCCAGAGCGAGGCCGGCCAGTTGCGGCATCGTCTGGTCGGTGATCAGGAGATCGACCGCGTTCGCCGGATCCTCGAGCCACGCGAGCGCCGCCAGCGGCTCGCGCTTCAGCACGACGTCAAGGCCCCAGCTCGTCAGCAGCTCGGCCATGAAGTCGCCCACCATCGACTCGTCCTCGACCAGCAGCACCCGGCCGCTCAGCGAATGGCGCGGGTCCACCGGTGCCGACGCGGTCGCGGGGCGCGGCTCGGCCGGAACGTCGATGCCGGCCGGCGGGAGGACGACGCGAAACATCGTGCCGGCGCCCTGGCTCGTCTCGACGAGCACGTGGCCGCCATGATCGTGCACGATCCCGTGCACCATGGCCAGGCCCATGCCCGAGCCGCGACCGACTTCCTTGGTCGAGACGAAGGGCTCGAAGATGCGCTCGAGCAGGTCGGCGGCGATGCCGGTGCCGGTGTCGGCGACGCTGAGCTCGACCCAGGCGGTCTCTTCGCCGGCGGCGCGGCACGACGCGCACCGCCACGGGCCGCGGTGCCATCCCAGCCGCACGCGGATGGAGCCGGCTCCCTGGATCGCGTCGCGCGCGTTGATGCACAGGTTGAAGAGCACCTGTTCGAGCTGCACCGGGTCGGCCAGCACGTTCGGCACGTCGTCGAGGGCGACGAAGTCGACCACGGCCGATGAAGGCAGCGTGGCGCGCAGCAGTTGCAGCGACTGCTGCACCAGCGGCGCCAGCGCGAGCGCGCGCCGCTCGCCCCGCTGGCGCCGCGCGAAGGCGAGCATCTGCATGATCAATTCGCGCGCGCGCTGCGCGGCGCGATGCGCCTGGCCGAGCTGGCGCTGCAGCGTCGCGTCGCCCAACGCCTCCGCGCGCTCCAGGCCGAGCACCACGTAGCCGATGACGCTGGTCAGGATGTTGTTGAAGTCGTGCGCGATGCCGCCGGTGAGCTGGCCGACCGCTTCCATTTTCTGCGCCTGGCGCAGCTGCAGCTGAAGCTCCGCACTGCGCGCCTCGGCCTCTCGGCGCTCGCCGATGTCGCGCGCCGCATAGAGCACGTGCGGCTCGCCGCGGTACATCAGCGGCTTGGCGCTGACCTCGACCTCGACCTTCGAACCGTCCTTGCGCAGGCCCGCGGCTTCGAAGCGCACGCTCTCGCCGGCGAGGATGCGATCGTGCTGCTCACGATGGCGCCGCTGCGTCGCCTCGTCGGGCTGGGCGAGCACGCGGTCGGCGGCGAGCACCTCCTCGCGCGAGAAGCCGGTGATCGTCAGGTAGGCGGGGTTGACGTCGACCGCGCGGTAGTTCTTGTCGCGCAGCACGAGCCCGTCCGCCGAGGCGTTGAAGATCGCCCGGTACTGCTCCTCGCTGTCGCGCAGCTCCGCCTGCGCCCGCTTGGCCACCGTGATGTCGCGGCCGATGTAGAGAACGTGAGGCTCGCCCCGGTGCTCGATCGGCACGCCGCGCAACTCCAAGGCGTAGCGGCGGCCGTCGCGCCGCACGAGCTCGGTCTCGAGCGTGATCGGCGTTCCGGCCAGGGCGCGCTCGTGCAGCTCGCGAATCGTCGACTGCACGCCGGGCGGGTTGGCCAGGACGCGGTCGACCCCGAGCACTTCGTCGCGGGCGTAGCCGCTCATCGACTCGTACGTGGCGTTGACGTCGACGATCCTGAACGCGGCATCGCGCAGCACGAGCGCGTCCGCGGAGGCGTTGAAGATGCCGCGGTACTGCGCCTCGCTTCGCTGCAGCGCGCGCTCCTGCTGCAATCGCTCGCTCACGTCGCGGCCGATGCCGAGCGCATAGCGACGTTCATCCAGGTGCACCGGCAGGTAGCGCACCTCGATCTCGAACAGGCTGCCGTCGGCGCGGGTCACGGTCGTGGTCGCCTCGCCGACGCGGTCGTCGAGCGCGCCGCGGATCAGGGCGAGCAGCCGCTCGAAGTCGTGCGCGTCGGCGCGCTCGCTCCAGTGCCGGCCGACGACCTCGTCGCGGT
>DATIDZ010000142.1:0-4058 GCA_035456045.1 Caldimonas sp. | reverse complement strand
CGATCCGCTGCTCGTCGAATCGGTCCATGCGATGAGGTCGTTCCGCGTCAGCCACCCCGCCGGCAAGATCTTCATCGGCTGGATCGCCGGCGGCCGCGGCCGCGCCGTGGTCGCCAAGCACGCCGGCTACCGGGTCGGCTGAGGCGCACGTGGCCCGCTCCGGTCGGCTGCTCAGCCTCAACGTCGCGCGCGCGACGACGCTCACGATCCGCGACCGCGAGGTGCTGACGGCGATCGGCAAGCGCGCCGTCGACGGCCCGCGCGCGGTCGCGCGGCTCGGCATCGAGGGCGACGAGCAGGCCGACCTCAGCGTGCACGGCGGCCCGAGCAAGGCGGTGTACGCGTATCCCAGCGAGCACTTCGCCTTCTGGCAGACGGTGCGCGCGCAGGCCGGCGTCTCGCCCTGGGACGAGCCCCTCGTGCCGGGCGCGCTCGGCGAGAACCTGACGCTCGCCGGCGTCGTCGAGAGCGACGTGTTCATCGGCGACGTGCTGCGCTTTCCGAACTGTGCGCTCGCCGTCAGCGGGCCGCGCTTTCCGTGCTTCAAGTTCAACGCCGCGATGGGTTTCGCGCACGCCGCCAAGCTGATGGTGCAAAGCGGCTGGTGCGGCTGGTACTTCTCGGTGCGCGAGACCGGCACGATCGCCGCCGGCGAGAGCTTCGCGATCGAGCCCGGCCCGCGCGAGGTCGGCATCGTCGAGCTGTTCCGGGCCCGCACGGGGCGGTCCTAGCGCTCGGCCGCCGCTCGCGATGCTCGCCTACCGCCACGCCTTCCACGCCGGCAACCATGCCGACGTCCTCAAGCACCTCGTGCTGATGCTCGTCCTGCGCCATCTCGGCACGAAGGACAAGGGCTACCGCTTCGTCGACACCCACGCCGGCGCCGGCGGTTATTCGCTGCTCGGCCGCTACGCCAAGAAGAACGGCGAGTACGAGCGCGGCATCGGCCTGCTGTGGACGCGCGACGACCTGCCGGCGCCGCTCGCCGACTACGTCGCGCTGGTGCGCGCCTTCAATCCCGACGGCGTCCTCGCGCAGTACCCGGGCTCGCCGGCGCTCGCCCAGATGCTGCTGCGGCCTCAGGACGAGCTGCGCGCGTTCGAGCTTCACCCGACCGAACAGAAGATCCTGCGCGCGACCCTCGCCGGCAACCGGCGGGCGACGGTCTACGACGGCGACGGCTTCGTCGGCCTGCGCGCCCAGGTGCCGCCGCCATCGCGCCGCGGCGCCGTTCTGATCGACCCGAGCTACGAAGGCAACGGCGACTACCCGAAGGTCGTCGCCAGCCTGCGCGAAGCGGTGGCGCGCTTCGCGGAAGGCATCTACGTCGTCTGGTATCCGCAGGTCAGCAAGGTCGAGGCGGCGCAGCTGCCGCGCCGGCTGGCCGCGCTCGCGCCGAAGGCCTGGCTGCACGCACGACTCACCGTCCAGGAGCCCGACGCGCAAGGCTTCGGCCTGGCCGGCAGCGGCGTGTTCGTCCTCAATCCGCCGCACACCTTGCACGCGACGCTGGCGGCGACGCTGCCTTACCTGGTGGACGTCCTCGGTCAATACGCCGGGGCGAACTTCCTGATCGATCGCGTCGCCGTGTGAGGTCGCGCGTCGCCGCGGCGATCGCCGCGACGCTTCCCGCAGCACCCGTTCACGGCGGCGGCACGCGCTTCAGATCGCGGAAGGCCGCGAACAGCCAGGTGCGCATGCCGACGAGCAACGTGTACGGCGTGCGCTGCTCGTCCGGCAGGCGCTGCTCGGCGAGATGCGCCTGCGCGAAGTCCTGCCCGACGCGGCGCAGCCGCTCGACCAGCGACGCCGCCAGGCTGGGCGTGATCTCGCCGTGGACAAGCATGATCAGCTCGCCCTCGCCGTCGAAGCCCCCGCTCAGGTAGTCGGCCGCGACGTGCTCGCGGAAGTACGTCATCACCGGCCCGTGCGGCAGCCAGCGGAAGCCCTTGGCGACCTTCAGCCGGTAGCGATTGAGCGGGCGCAGCTCGATGATGCCGAGGCGATCGAGCTGCGCGAGGTACTTGATGCACTCCGCGTCGCTGAAGGCGTACTCCTTCGTCATCGCCTCGAACGACCACTGGCTGAGGCAGCAGATCGCCAGCAGCAGCAGCCTGCGGTCGGCGACGACGGCGGCCTCCTGCTCGACCGTGAGCTGGCGCGACAGCGGCTGCGCGTCGGCGACCTTTCGCGCCAGCTCCGCGAAGTCCATCTTCAGCACGCGCAGCATCTCGTCGATGCGCGACAGCGGCATGTCCGACTTGGCGAAGACCCGCTTGACGCTCGACTCCGACATGCCGAGCGCATCGGCGAGGTCGGCATAGGTGACGCCGGCCGCGCGCAGCTCCGATTTCAAGGCGGTGACGAGGTCCTGGGTCGTGCTCATGGACGCTGCGAAGTATCGGCGAGCGTCTCCGGCGCCGAGCCGGTGCCGGTCGGGACGGAGCGCGTGACGGCGCTCAACGCACGATCGAGAACAGCACCGCGTTGTTCACCGCGTAGACCGCGCCGTCGGCGCCGATCGCCGTCGGCGTGTACGACTCGCCGATGCCGCTGGTGAGCTGGATGCGCTGCGTCAGCCGGTTGACGGAAAGATCCCAGCGGTATAGGTAGCCGTCTTCGCTGTTGACGAGGATCGACTTGGTCAGCGGATCGACCGCGGCGGTGTTGATGCACCATTCCTTGACCGCGCGCGTGCTGCCGGGCTCGAGCGTCGGGCCGGCGATCGTCAGGATCTCCTTCATGATCGTCCGCCCGGAGATCGGATCGATCTGCGTCGCGCGCGGGTCGATGACGGCGAGCTGGTTCACGCCATTGCCCGTGCCGACGCCGAGGTAGTTGTTGTACTTGGTCATCAGCAAGTAGCTCGACGGGCCGGCGTACGTCGGCACCATCGCCGCCGGAACGATCGAGGGCGTGTTGTCCCATCCGAAGCCGCCCGGGGCCGATGGCGTCGTCAGCGTCGCGTTGAAGTGGAGCAGCCAGCCGCGCGCGTTGTGCGTGCCGAAGGTCGCCTCGAGGACGCCGAAGTAGACGTCGCCGTCGGGGCCCACGGTGGGCGAGGCGGTGGAGTCGTCGCTGACGCGCGCGGGCGTGTTCGACGCCGGGTCGAGCAGCAGCACGCGGCTCTTGACGGCGAGCGTCGCGCTGTCGAGCGCGACGAGGTATCCGCCCTGCACCTGTCCTGTCACGACCTTCGTGTTGACGGCGACGAACACCGTCTTGGCGTCGGGCGACAGCGCCGGCGCGCTGTTCATCTGCATCTTGTCGATGGCGCTGTCGGCGGCCGCCGTCGTCGCCGGGATCCAGATGCCGTTGCCGTTGGCATCGACTCGTGCGATGCCGCTGACGAGTCCGGCCGGGTTCGCCGCGGTGACCATGAAGCCGAAGAAGACGTTGCCCTGCGGGTCGATGGTGAGCGGCGTGTTGATGAAGACGCCGGCATCGAAGGCTGCCGGCGACGCGTTGTAGGCGGCGGCGCCGTAGAAGACCACGGTGCGCGGTGCGCCGGCGCCGGCGTCGGCATCGTCCTTCACGAGAAGCTTGCCCCCGCCTGCCGGGAAGTAGAGACGGTTGCCGCTCGTCAGCGCGGCGTTGTAGCTCGGCACCCAGTTGTGCGGCGGCAGTTGATAGTCGGTCTGCGACGACCAGATCAGGCCGCCGTTGCCGCCCGACCGCGCTTCGATCCGAAAGCCCCCGGCCGCCCCCGTCTTGACCGGCAGCACGACCGTGTTGTGCGAGGTCACCACCGGCGAGCCGTAGTGGACGAGCAGGGCGCCGCCGGACGTGTACGTCGGCGCGAGGTCGAGCGGCGTCGACCATGAGATCCGGTTCAGGTCCTGCGCGGCGATGGCGCTGTTCGCCGCGTGCTGCGCATCGCGCCCGAAGCTGAACCAGGCCGGTCCGTCGACGGGGGCCGCGGGAACGACGGGGGTCGTGCCGGCGCTGTCGCCGCCGCCGCCGCAACCGGTCGCCACGACAGCGGCCAGCAGCACCATCCAGCCCAGCCGCTGCGGGAGGTTGCGACGCGACACCGGAGCGGCGAGAGGGCGCGAAGA
>DATIDZ010000141.1:0-10055 GCA_035456045.1 Caldimonas sp. | reverse complement strand
CAAGCCCTGAAAGTGGGAAGGGTCAATCGGCGCGCAGGTGCTCTGTCCACTCTCGGCGCCGCCGGGAAAGTGACGGGTTCGTATAAACCCTCTTTGTCACTAATCGTCACCTAACAAAGATGGCGCACTGGAACTTTCCAGGGTCACAACGTTGGAGACACCGCAATGACAGAGAACAAACCGACCCGCCGTCGCAACCTTCTCAAGGGTGCGGCCGTGGCGGCCGGCGCGATGTCCGCGCCGATGGTCAGCATGGCGCAGACGACCTCGCTCCGATTCCAGAGCACGTGGCCCGCGAAAGACATCTTCCATGAGTACGCCCAGGACTTCGCCAAGAAGGTGAACGACATGGCGGGCAACCGCCTGAAGATCGAAGTGCTGCCCTCGGGCTCCGTCGTGCCGGCCTTCCAACTGTTGGATGCCGTGGCCAAGGGCACGCTGGACGGCGGCCATGGCGTGGTCGCGTACTGGTACGGCAAGAACTCGGCGCTCGCGCTGTGGGGATCGGGCCCGGGCTTCGGCATGGATGCCAACACCGTGCTCGCCTGGCACAACTACGGCGGCGGCAAGGTGCTGCTCGAGGAAATCTACAAGAGCCTGAACATGGACGTGGTGTCGTACCTGTACGGCCCCATGCCGACCCAGCCGCTCGGCTGGTTCAAGAAGCCGGTCACCAAGCCCGAGGATTTCAAGGGCCTCAAGTACCGCACCAACGGCCTGGCCATCGACCTGTTCACCGGAATGGGCGCGGCGGTCAACGCCCTTCCCGCCGCCGACATCGTTCCCGCGATGGACCGCGGCCTGCTCGATGCCGCCGAGTTCAACAACGCGACCTCCGACCGCATCCTCGGCTTCCCCGACGTCTCGAAGATCTGCATGCTGCAGAGCTATCACCAGAGCGCGGAGTCGTTCGAGATCACCTTCAACAAGCCGAAGTACGAGGCGCTGCCGGCGAAGCTGAAGGCGATCATCGCCAACGCGGTCGAAGCCGCGTCGGCCGACATGGTGTGGAAAGGCATCGATCGCTACTCGAAGGACTACATCGAGCTGCAGACGACCGACAAGGTGAAGTTCTACAAGACGCCCGACACGGTGCTGCAGGCGCAGCTGAACGTGTGGGACCAGATCCTCGAGAAGAAGTCGGCCGAGAACCCGATGTTCAAGGAGATCGTCGCGTCGCAGAAGGCCTTCGCCGAGCGCGCGGTGAAGTGGGAGCAGGACACCGTCATCAACCGGCGCATGGCGATGAACCACTTCTTCGGCCCCAAGAAGGCAGAGCCGAAGAAGTCCTGAGCGTTCACCGATTGCCGGTCGGCCACCCGGGCGAGGTTCGGGTGGCCGATTCGCTTGAGCGGATCACACCATGCAGAAACTGCTTCTGACGATCGACAAGATCAGCACCTTCGTGGGCCACGCCTTCTCGTGGCTGATCGTCGCGCTCACGTTCCTGATCTCGTGGGAGGTGTTCTCGCGCTACGTGCTCGATCACCCGCATCCCTGGGCCTTCGACGTCATGATCATGATGTACGGCACGCTGATCGTGATGGCGGGCGCGTACACGCTCGCCAAGTCGGGCCACGTCCGCGGCGACGTGCTCTACGGGTTCTTCCGGCCCCGCACGCAGGCGACGATCGACCTCATCCTCTACGTCATCTTCTTCATCCCGGGCGTGTTCGCCCTCACCTACGCGGGCTACCACTACGCGGCCGAGTCGTGGGCGATCTGGGAGCACTCCAACGTCACCGCCGAGGGGCCGCCGATCTACCCGTTCAAGACGATGCTGCCGCTCGCAGGGGCGTTCCTTTTCCTGCAGGGCATCGTCGAGATCATCCGCTGCGTCATCTGCATCCGGCAGGGCGAATGGCCCTCGCGCGAGGAGGACGTCGAGGAGGTCGACGTCGACAAGCTCAAGCAGATGGTCCACGTGAAAGACGAGGACATCGCCCGGCTCGACGACCTCGTGGTGCCCGAAGGGAGCCGCAAGTGAGGATCCGCAAGGAGTTGTGGTTCGGCTTTTCGCTGATGGCGATCATCATCGTCGCCGTCCTGATCTTCACGCCCTGGGCGAGCCTGTTCGACGGCCACCTCAGCCGTGACGACCTCGGTGCGCTCGGCCTGCTCATGCTGGCGCTGATCGTCGTGGCGATCATGCTGGGCTTCCCGACCGCGTTCACGCTGATGGGCATGGGCGTCGCGTTCGGCTGGCTCGCCTACCGCAGCGTCAATCCGGAGATCGCCACGCAGCAGATCCTCGACCTGATGGTGCAGCGGGCCTACTCGGTGATGTCCAACGACGTCCTGATCGCGATTCCGCTGTTCGTGTTCATGGGCTACCTCGTCGAGCGCGCCAACCTGATCGAGAAGCTGTTCAAGAGCCTGCACCTCGCGCTGGCGCGCGTGCCGGGTGCCCTTGCGGTGGCGACCATCGTCACGTGCGCGATCTTCGCGACCGCGACGGGAATCGTCGGCGCGGTGGTGACGCTCATGGGGCTGCTGGCGCTGCCGGCGATGCTGCGCGCCGGCTACAGCGTGCAGCTCTCGGCGGGCGCGATCACCGCCGGCGGCTGCCTCGGCATCCTGATCCCGCCGTCGGTGCTGTTGATCGTCTACGGCGCCACCGCCGGGGTCTCGGTCGTCAAGCTCTACGCCGGTGCGTTCTTTCCCGGCCTCATGCTCGCCGCGCTGTACGTGGTCTTCGTCGTCGTCGTCGCCAAGCTCAAGCCGCATCTCGCGCCGCCGCTGAGCGAAAGCGAGCGCCGCGTCGCCCTGCCGCCGATCTCGCAGGCCCTGAGCGGCCGGCATCGCAACGCGGTCGCGGGATTGCTCGGCGGTCTGCGCGCTGCGGGCCTGCCGCGCCGCTCGGTGGCCGGCCAGCTCTTCGTGACGCTGCTTCCCGCGCTGTCCATCGTCGCCTTGCTGCTCGTGATGTACGGCAGCGCGACGGCGCCCGTCGCGGCGGTCGATACGTCGGGCCTGGTCCAGGCGGGCAGCGGCGTCGCCGCCGAAGAGACGACGGAGGCGAGCTCGGGGCTGCAGGAGCCGCCGATGGAGGGTGCAGCGGAAAGCACCGGCGTCAAGGAGCCGGAGGCGCTGGGCACCGCGGCAGCGCCGGTGGCTGCTCCCTCGGCTGCCGTCGCGAAGGTCGTGCCGGCCCCCGCTGCCGCGCCGGCCGCCCCGGCGGCAGAGCGGGTGCCGGCGCCGACGTGGTTTTGGATCGTGTTCGCCGGCGGCGTCGCCGCGCTGCTCCTGATCACCTGGCTGATGAACTGGCAGCGCCTCGAGATCTTCAAGATGCTGCTGACGTCGTTCTTCCCGCTCGCCGTCATGATCATCGCCGTCCTCGGCTCGATCGTGTTCGGCCTGGCGACGCCGACCGAAGCCGCCGCGGTGGGTGCGTTCGGCGGCCTCCTGCTCGCGGGTGCATATCGCTACGTCGCCGCCAGGCACGACCGGCGTCCGCATCCCATGAGCGCGACCCTGCGCGACCTCGGCGGCATCATGAAGGAGTCGTCGTTCCTCACCGCCAAGACGAGCGCGATGGTGTGCTGGCTCTTCGTCGGCTCGTCGATCTTCTCGGCGTCGTTCGCGCTCCTCGGCGGCCAGGAAATCATCGAGCGGTGGGTGCTCTCGCTCGGGCTGACGCCCGTGCAGTTCATGATCCTGTCGCAGTTCATCATCTTCATCCTCGGCTGGCCGCTCGAGTGGACGGAGATCATCGTCATCTTCATGCCGATCTTCATCCCCCTGCTCGCCAAGTTCGGCGTCGACCCGCTGTTCTTCGGCTTGCTCGTGGCGCTCAACCTGCAGACCGCGTTCCTGTCGCCACCGGTTGCGATGGCGGCGTTCTATCTGAAGGGAGTCTCGCCACGGCACGTGACGCTGAACCAGATCTTCGCGGGGATGATGCCGTTCATGGGCATCCAGGTGCTCGCGATCATCCTGCTGTACCTCTTTCCGCAGATCGGCCTGTGGCTGCCGCAGCTGCTCTACAAGTAGCCGCCTGACCGCGCGAGCACCGCCCGGCAGGGCGGGCTCGCCGGTGCCATGCCAGAATCGCGCCGCCCATTCGATCGCTGCGCCAACGCCCGTGAACCTGGTCTTCCCGCACACCTTCGTGCCGTGGTTCCGAACCGTGGCGCCGCACATCCACGCGTACCACGGCAAGACCTTCGTGGTCGCGATCGCGGGCGAGCTGATCGCCGCCGGCAAGCTCGCCTCCTTCGCGCAGGACCTCGCGATCCTGCAGGCGATGGGCATCAAGATCGTCCTCGTCCACGGCTTTCGCCCTCAGGTCGACGAGCAGCTGCGCTCGAAGGGCCATCCGGCCCGCCACAGCCACGGCATGCGGATCACGGATCCGGTCGCGCTCGACAGCGCCCAGGAGGCCGCCGGCCAGCTGCGCTTCGAGATCGAAGCTGCGTTCTCGCAAGGGCTGCCGAACACGCCGATGGCCAACGCCATCGTGCGCGTCGTCTCGGGCAACTTTTTGACGGCGCGGCCGGTCGGCGTCGTCGACGGCATCGACTTCATGCACAGCGGCGTCGTCCGCAAGGTCGACGCGGCGGCGATCCGGCGCGCGATCGACATCGGCGCGATGCTGCTGCTGTCGCCGTTCGGCTTTTCTCCCACCGGCGAGGCCTTCAACCTGACGATGGAAGACGTCGCGACCAGCACCGCGATCGCGCTGCAGGCCGACAAGCTCCTCTTCGTCACCGAGGTGCCCGGCATCCGCGAAGACCAGAACGATCCCGAATCGCCGATCGACACCGAGCTCGCGCTGGCCGACGCCGAGAAGCTGCTCGCGTCGCTGCCCGCGCCGCTCGTCCCGACCGACACCGCCTTCTACCTGCGCCATTGCGTCCGGGCCTGTCGCGGCGGCGTCGAGCGCTCGCACATCCTGCCGTTCGCGATCGACGGATCGCTCCTGATGGAGGTGTTCACGCACGACGGCATCGGCACGATGGTCGTCGACGAGAAGCTCGAGAGCCTGCGTCAGGCGACCGCCGACGACATCGGCGGCGTCCTGCACCTCATCGAGCCGTTCGAGCGCGACGGCACCCTCGTCAAGCGCGACCGCATGGAAATCGAGCGCGACATCGGCGACTACACGGTCATCGAGCACGACGGCGTGATATTCGGCTGCGCCGCGCTCTACCCGTACCCGGAAAGCAAGACCGGCGAAATGGCGGCGCTCACGGTATCTCCGCAGGTGCAGGGCCAGGGCGACGGCGAGAGGATATTGAAGCGGGTCGAGCAGCGTGCCCGTGCGCTCGGCCTGGAAAGTATCTTCGTGCTGACCACCCGCACCATGCACTGGTTCATCAAGCGGGGTTTCGTGCAGGTGGATCCCGACTGGCTGCCCGAGGCGCGCAAGCGCAAGTACAACTGGGACCGCCGGTCGCAGGTATTCGTCAAGAAACTCGGCTGACCGATATCGGCAGAGTAACAAGGGCAGCGTCGCCCGGAGAAGGTAATGGCAAGAACAGTGCAGTGCGTATATTTGAAGCGCGAGGCGGAGGGGCTCGATTTCGCGCCCTACCCGGGCGAGCTCGGCAAGCGGATCTACGCCTCGGTCAGCAAGGAGGGCTGGGCGGCGTGGATGAAGCACCAGACGATGCTGGTCAATGAAAATCGGCTGAATCTCGCCGATCAGCGCGCTCGCCAGTACCTCGCGCGCCAGATGGAAAACTTCTTCTTCGGCGCCGGCGCCGAGCAACCCAGCGGGTATGTCCCGCCGACTACCTGAAACCTCCTACAATTCCGCCACAGGGATCGGCCCAGAAATTCGAACGAAGGATTCCCCGTGGCGACACTCCAGGAACTGATGGCGCAGCGAGAAGCGCTCGAGCGCCAGATCGACCAAACCAAGAAACAGGAGCGCGGCGAAGCGATCGAGAAGGTGCGGGCGCTGATGGCCGAATATGGCCTGACCGTCGCCGACCTCGCCAGTCGCTCCTCCGCCACGAAGACGAAGAAACCCAGGTCGACGGGCAACAAGGTCGCGGCCAAGTATCGCAATGCGTCGACCGGCGAATCGTGGAGCGGGCGCGGCCTGCAGCCGCGCTGGCTGAAGGCGGCGCTGGCGAGCGGACGCAAGCTGAGCGACTTCGCCGTCTGACTCCGGCCCGGCGGCGCGTCGAGCGTCGCGCCGGGCTGCCTCGCGGCGGTGAAAATGGGCGATTTCGACTGCGCGGCTCCGGCGGCGCAGGCCGACGGCTCCTTTCGCTCCCATGATCCCGCCTGCCTTCGTCCACGACTTGCTGTCCCGGGTCGACATCGTCGAGATCGTCGGGCGTTCGGTCGAGCTGAAGCGGGCCGGTTCGACCTGGAAGGGCCTGTGCCCCTTCCACGGCGAGAAGTCGCCGAGCTTCACTGTCACCCCGTCGCGCCAGACCTACCACTGCTTCGGCTGTGGCGTGCACGGCAACGCGGTCGGCTTCCTGATGGAGCAGCACGGCATGGGCTTCATCGACGCCGTCCGTGACCTCGCGCAGCAGGCCGGTCTCTCGGTCCCCGAGGAAGCCGGCCAGCCGGGCGACCGAGAAGAGGCCGCCCGCCAGAAGCAGAAGGAGCTGACCCTGAACGACGTCCTGGCGCGCGCCGCGGAGGGCTACCGGCGCCAGCTGAAGGCCAGCGACCGCGCTATTGCCTACCTCAAGGGCCGCGGCCTGAGCGGCGAGGTCGCCGCGCGCTTCGGCCTGGGCTACGCCACCGACGGCTGGCGCGGCTTGGCGAGCGTCTTTCCGAGCTACGACGATCCGCTGCTCGAGGAAAGCGGCCTGGTGATCGCCCAGCCCGACGAGGCGAGGCCCGGCGCGGCCGGCGAAGCGCCGAGCGGCAAGCGCTACGACCGCTTCCGCGACCGGATCATGTTTCCGATCCGCTCGGTCCAGGGGGCCGTGATCGGTTTCGGCGGTCGCGTCCTCGACCGCGGCGAGCCGAAATACCTCAACTCGCCCGAGACGCCGGTGTTCAGCAAGGGGCGCGAGCTCTATGGCCTGTTCGAGGCGCGCACCGCCATCCGCCAGCGCGGCCACGCCCTTGTCGTCGAGGGCTACATGGACGTCGTCGCGCTCGCCCAGGCCGGGTTTGAGAACGCCGTCGCGACGCTCGGCACGGCCTGCACCGCGGAGCATGTGCAGAAGCTGGTCCGCTTCACCGACTCGGTCGTCTTCAGCTTCGACGGCGACGCCGCCGGCAGGCGCGCCGCCGGTCGCGCCCTCGAGGCGAGCCTGCCGCACGCCGTCGACACGCGAACCTTCCGCTTCCTCTTCCTGCCCGCCGAGCACGACCCCGACAGCTTCGTTCGCGAGCGCGGCGCCGATGCGTTCGAGCAGGCCATCGCCGCGGCCGTGCCGCTGTCGCGTCAGATCCTCGCGCTGGCGGGCGAAGACGTCGACCTGGCCACCGCCGAAGGCCGGGCGCGCTTCCTCGCCAACGGACGACCGCTGTGGTCGGCGCTTTCCGACGGCATGCTGAAGCGCCAGCTGCTCGGCGAATTCGCGTCGCGCGGCGCCCTGCCCGTCGACGAGCTGGCGGCCGCCTGGCACGCCCCCCGGCCGGGGAGTGCCGCCGGCGGAGCCAGCGTCCGGTCCGGCGCGGTGGCGCGCCCGTCGTCGCCGCGGCGGGCCGCGCGGCCCCCCATGCGCCAGCCGGCCGACCGCATCGCCTGGATGCTCTTGCTGGAAAGCGGCTGGTGGGAGACGCTGAGCGGGGTCGACCAGGCGGCGCTCTGCGCGTTGCCCGGCTGGCACGGAGAGCTGTTCCGCTTCCTCGATCGTCAGTCGACCGAGCACGGGGCCCAGCCGTGGGCGGCGCTCCGCGAACGGCTCGCCGGGGAGCCTTGGGCGGCGACCGCGCTGGCCCTGGTCGATGCGGAGGATCCGGCGATCGAGCCGCTCGCCGAGGACCTGCCGCGCTCGCTCGAGCAGCTTCGGGCGGCGCCCGAGCGGCATGACGCCATGCGCGTCCTGGGTCGAATTTGACCCTTCAAATGGAAGTCGCGTTGTATAATTAAAGGCTTTTCGCGAAAACGCGGCAGCGTGACGGCAGTACCTCCGGCCCCGGCCACCCTCTTGATCGAGGGTCATCCTCCAAGGCCAACTTTCCCCGCAAGGGCTGCAGCATCGGACGGTCGAACCCCTTGCGGTTGCGTCGTCAGTCACCCCGCACCGGCTCGACCGGCGTTCGACCTGGGGTCGCGCCGCGCGAGGCGCTTCGCGCCCCTGGATTCGACCTTGAATTCCGCACGACAGTGCGCAGTTCGTTAGCTGGGCTCGCCGCATGGAGCCCTTGACCCTTCGAGGAACCGCATGACCGCCAAGAAACCCACCCCGTCGAAAGCCGCCAGCCCGGCTGCCAAAGCCAAGCCTGCTGCTGTCGAGGCCAAGAAGAAGGCGGCGCCGGCGGCGAAGGCTGCCGATCCCGTGGTCAAGGGCAAGGGCGCAGCCGCGGCCAAGGGCGTCGCGGCCAAGAAGGGCAAGGGCGACGACAAGGCCGCCAAGCCGGAAGCCTCCGACGTCGACCTGTCGGACCTCGAGTCCGATCTCGAAGGCGAGCCGGTCGTCGTCGAGGCGGACGTCGCCGCCAAGGCCAAGCCGCTGCGCATGAAGGTCAGCCGCGCCAAGGAGCGCGCGCTGATGCGCGAGTTCGGCCTCGACGAGACCCAGCTCACCGAAGAAGAGGTCGCGAAGCGCCGCCAGGAGCTGAAGACGCTCATCAAGATGGGCAAGACGCGCGGCTTCCTGACCCACCAGGAAATCAACGACCACCTGCCCGAGAAGCTCGTCGACCACGAGATCCTCGAGGCGATCGTGTCGATGCTCAACGACATGGGCATCGCCGTCTACGAGCAGGCGCCCGACGCGGCGACGCTGCTGATCGCCGGTGGCGGCGCGACGACGGCCACCGAAGAGGAAGCCGAAGAGGCCGCCGAGGCCGCGCTCTCGACCGTCGACTCCGAGTTCGGCCGCACGACCGACCCGGTCCGCATGTACATGCGCGAGATGGGCACGGTCGAGCTGCTGACGCGCGAAGGCGAGATCGAGATCGCCAAGCGGATCGAGGGCGGCCTGCAGGCGATGATGCTCGCGATCTCCGCGTCGCCGACGACGATCGCCGAGATCCTCGTCTACGCTGACCGCATCGCCTCGGGCGAGATGAAGATCTCCGAGGCCGTCGACGGCTTCGTTTCCGAGGGCGAGGCCGACGACTACGTCGCCGAGGAAGACGTCGACTTCTTCGACGAGGAAGACGACGACGACGGCAACGGCGGCTCCAAGGCGCTGACCAAGAAGCTCGAGGAGCTTAAGGCGGCCGCGCTCGTGAAGTTCGATTCGCTGCGCATCAACTTCGAGAAGATGCGCCGTGCGTTCGAGAAGGAAGGCTACCAGTCGCCCGCGTACAACCGCGCCCAGCAGGCGATCAGCTCCGAGCTGATGACGATCCGCTTCACGGTCAAGACGATCGAGAAGCTGTGCGCGATCCTGCGCTCGCAGGTCGACGACGTGCGCCGCTACGAGCGCGAGCTGAGGAAGATCCTGGTCGACAAGTGCGGCATGCCGCAGGAGTACTTCATCAAGAACTTCCCGCCCAACATCCTCAACCTCAAGTGGGCGGAGAAGGAAGTCGCGGCGGGCAAGCCCTACAGCGTGGTGCTCGCGCGCAACCTGCCGCCGGTGCAGGAGCTGCAGAAGAAGCTGACCGAGCAGCAGGCCAAGGCGGTGGTGCCGCTCGAGGACCTGAAGCGCATCAACAAGCGGATGAACGAGGGCGAGAAGGCGAGCCGCGACGCCAAGAAGGAGATGATCGAGGCGAACCTGCGCCTCGTGATCTCGATCGCCAAGAAGTACACCAACCGGGGCCTCCAGTTCCTCGACCTGATCCAGGAAGGCAACATCGGCCTGATGAAGGCGGTCGACAAGTTCGAATACCGCCGCGGCTACAAGTTCTCGACCTACGCGACGTGGTGGATCCGCCAGGCGATCACCCGCTCGATCGCCGACCAGGCGCGCACGATCCGCATCCCGGTGCACATGATCGAGACGATCAACAAG